>NZ_JAOWHW010000122.1:0-3193 GCF_030332425.1 Citrobacter sp. Cpo142 | reverse complement strand
GCCATTGACCTTCACGTAGGTTTCATCCATGTGCCACGGGCAAAGATCGGAAGGGTTACGCCAGTACCAGCGCAGCCGTTATTCCATTTCAGGCGCATAACGCTGAACCCAGCGGTAAATCGTGGAGTGATCGACATTCACTCCGCGTTCAGCCAGCATCTCCTGCAGCTCACGGTAACTGATGCCGTATTTGCAGTACCAGCGTACGGCCCACAGAATGATGTCACGCTGAAAATGCCGGCCTTTGAATGGGTTCATGTGCAGCTCCATCAGCAAAAGGGGATGATAAGTTTATCACCACCGACTATTTGCAACAGTGCCAAAAAAGTTTATCAGTAAGGCGAGGGTTCCATCTGCCCTGAACAGGCCGAGCGGCTTAACGATGGTTAAGCCGGGGAAATCTGGTTCGATTACCTCGATATTCCAGTTCTGGCT
Source organism: Citrobacter sp. Cpo142 (assembly GCF_030332425.1). Taxonomy (NCBI): domain Bacteria; kingdom Pseudomonadati; phylum Pseudomonadota; class Gammaproteobacteria; order Enterobacterales; family Enterobacteriaceae; genus Citrobacter; species Citrobacter sp. Cpo142. The sequence goes on along the minus strand of NZ_JAOWHW010000122.1, from coordinate 2,758 downwards.
GGCGTATGCTGTGGAGCGGAACGTCGGCGTGAACGGCATTTATGCGCTTCGCACATCCCTGCGGGTTCCGGTCAGTTATACCCGCCCTAAAGGACGGGTTTTGTGGCGTACTGGATTACAGGAGACCGTCATGTCCGGTTCCGTGGGAGCGCAACGAAAGAGTTCCATTGCTCGACCCGATAATCCCAAATAGCTGGAGAAGAAAATGGCCCGGATTGACGGCTGATAACCGATTACCCTTACTCGAAGGTACCCTTCACGCAGGCTTTACCGTCAACCACCATCTGTTTGCCGTGAGCATAAACCTGCTCAATACATAATTCTGGTGTCATAACCAGCAGATCGGCATCCTTTCCAGGAGCAATTTCACCTTTAGTGGAAAGGTTAAGAAAGCCTGCCACACTGGTCGTCAGCGGACGCAATGCATCGGTCAGGGTAAACCCGTAATCGTTGACTAATGACTGCACGGTTTCAAGTAAGCTCTCGAAGCCCGCCACACCAATCCCTGTCAGTTTTCCGGCATCATCAAACAACGGCTGGCTACCATTACCATCCGAGCTGACCGTTATCCGGGCAAGCGGGATACCGGCTTTCAGTGCCCGGGCGACAGCTTCAGCCGGTGCGACAGGATCGGGGATGCCGCTGGTGATGTCGATGGTGCCGCCTTTGAGCGCAAAAGCCAGTGCTTCTTCGAACAGCGCCTCATTGCGGTTAACGTGGGTGGGAAGCAGCTTGCTCATCGGTACATCGCTATTTTCCAGAATGTCATACAGCGGTTTAAGCCCCTTTTTGCTGTCGCCCATATGGAACACGCTGACACCCGGTTTGCTGCCCAGCAGGCCACCCACGCGGGATTCCGCTGCCATGTTTGCCAGTTGATAATCGCCAGGCGCGGCAGAACGGTGGTCTGAAACTGCACATTTAACGCCGATGACGCGATCGATCAGCGCCACATCTTTTTCTACCGAACCGGTGATTGTCGGTGAAGGTACATGGTAAGCGCCGGTTAACATCCAGGCGGTGATCCCTTCTTCATTCAGCGCCCGTGTTTTCGCCAGAAGCGATTCCGGGTGACGGGTCACGGAGTCGGTGCCGAGCAAACCAATGACGGTCGTGACCCCGGCTTCGGTCAGTCTGCTCAGTCTGACTTCTGGCGTACGGGTAGTGGGACCCGCTTCACCACCGCCGCCAATCAGGTGAACATGCTGATCGATAAAGCCAGGACTCAGAATCAGTCCTCTGAGATTGATAACCTTACAATCTGGCACGATGTGAGGAGAGATATCGCGTGCCACAGCAATAATCTTGCCGTTGGCGAGAAGCACGTCTCTGATTCCCTGGTCTTCCGGGGTGTAAAGGTGTGCACCTTGCATCAACGTAAACTCTGCGAAGGATAAATCAGGCATGAGAATTCCCTTTTAAACAATGCTCTGCATAACCCAGATCGACAGCAGTGCGTTGATGGCACACACGGCGATGATATGGGGATAATATTTGGCGTTAACTTCGGCGGTACCGAGGCAGCGACCCACGTTCTGCACAGGGTTACCCATCAGGTATATCGCCGGAAGCAGCACCGTGACGTCGTGACCATTTAAGGCTCCCGCCGTGAGCAGACTGGCAGAAACGCCTACCGCGCCGCCCATGCTCATTAGCGACGCTAAAAGCACGGTGGCGGCTTCACCAGGAAGTCCCCACAGAGCCATAACGGGCTGGCAAATGTGCCCAACCCAGTCAAGTAAACCGGTAATTTTCAGCGCCTGAATAATGACGAATGCCATGACCACGTTCGGCAGCAGGTTAGTGGTGGCAATCGTAAAGCCGCGGCGGGCACCATCGATGAACATGTCCATGACATTTTTGCGTACCTGAGTGGTCATGCTTGTGCTCCTTGCGTTGGGTTACGGCGTTCTTCAAAATTGATCCAGATACGTAGCAGGTTGGCACCGACAAATTTAAACACCAGGATGACAGCCAGGGGGACGATAACGGACGTTCCCAGAAACGCGAAGACAGCGACACCAGAGGAAAAATAGTTGGTAATAATTGCGCTGCCGCTGGTCTGGTACGCTGCAAAAATGACTTTATCGCGCTCAGTGATTTCGCCATCCTGCGCCAGTTCTTTCGTCATCCCCGCGGCCGCATCGGTGTTTTGTAAGTTAGCGATGAGCGCCAGTGAGCAGATGCCCGGAATACCCAGCAGGGGTTTCAGGATGGGCGTCATCAGCTGTTGCGCCGCACGCAGTCCGCCAAGACCGTCGGTGATAGAAATAATGCCCAGTGACAAAATGACAGAGGGAGCGAGTTCCAGCGCGAAAAGAAAACCATCTTTTGCGCCCGTACCGCCCGCGCCCCGGAAGGTTACGGTCGTTTGTTCAGCGCCATTCGCGATCTGACCAAACGAACCGTTCAGCACGGTAAAATCAAATACACGCCACCAACCTTCCGTTCCGGAAAATACGCCGGAAAAGAAAATGATGGTCAGAAAAAAAGCCAGGTATCCCTTAAGTCCGACTTTTTCTGTTGCAGGCGGCAGCGCCGCCTGTTCCCTTTGTTGCGCCATAGCGAACCCCGTTATTTTTTTGATGATGTTGTTTGTTGCGGCAGGCCAGAAGAGGCCTGAACTCAATGACCTTAACAGTAATGTGGGTATGGGGAAAATGCAAGAATGTTTCTTTTAAGGCACTGTTGCAAAGTTAGCGATGAGGCAGCCTTTTGTCTTATTCAAAGGCCTTACATTTCAAAAACTCTGCTTACC
>NZ_JAOWHW010000121.1:0-23079 GCF_030332425.1 Citrobacter sp. Cpo142 | reverse complement strand
AAATCGGCCCAGATCCGCGAAATTTTAATCAGCGAGTCAGCTTGGGAAGAAATGACCTGCTTATTCGCACCTTCCCTAACGGATTTTGCTTCAGGAACTGCTCATTGTAGTTACTCACACCTAATGACTCCTGGATGCCTGGTTTGTCGTTGGGTTATCGGCATCAATCGACGGAACTTAATACAAATGGATGAAATTTTTTACCAAACCCAATGAATTAAGTCTGCGTGATAAAAGCATGTCGCGACGGCTTGCCTATACTTTAAGTGCTGGCGCAGGAATGTCTTGCGCGTGCGTTCACTGGAAAGAGGGCCTGAAAATGGGAATTATTGCCTGGATTATTTTTGGTCTGATTGCGGGGGTTATCGCCAAACTGATTATGCCGGGGCGCGATGGCGGGGGATTTATCCTGACCTGTATTCTGGGTGTCGTCGGTGCTGTGGTCGGTGGATGGCTGGCAACGATGTTTGGTATTGGCGGCGATGTCAGCGGGTTTAATCTCCACAGCTTCCTGGTGGCCGTGGTCGGCGCGATTGTTGTGCTGGGAGTTTTTCGGCTTGTACGACGAGATTAATCGAACGGCGCCCGAGCAGTAATGCTGTTCAGTTAAGCATGTCTGGTGAACATGTGATTCTTGCTTAGCGTTCCGTTCACCTTAGTTGTGCCATTTCTCTGAAGCGCAGATACCCGTGAACGTGCAAGGGTGGCTCACCGCCGCCTCCCTTGCATCCCAGGCTCCCGGCGGGAAAATCGTCGCTACGCGAGCTATTCGTCTTATTCCGTCTGCCTGTCGGGTCGGGGCCGAGCCTGCATCCGTGCAGGCCGTCCCCTCTGCCCGCATCCCTGCGGGCAGACCCGGTCAGTCGTCAACGCCTCATCGATTTTCAGCCGGACCGGGGTCATCGCTTCAACGCACTGACTTCCAGTTAAATCTTTTTTGCTGTTTAAACAAAAAAACGCAGATGGTCAGGTGTGGGCTGGTCCGGCTGAAAATTGCCGACGTGATTCCGTAAGGCCGGGAGAGCCAGCATGGATGCTGGCTCAGGGCGCGCTTTGCATGGATGCTACCTCGCGCCCGGCCCGGTAGCCTGAAGGAATAAGCGGAGGGTATTGCGCAGCAACAATTTTCCCGCCGGGAGCCGGGATTGTAAAGGGCGTGGCGGAGAACGCCCTTTACACGTTCACAGGAGCCGGCGTTTCAGAGAAGCGATGAACATGAGGTGAACGGAACCCTTTCTCTGAGAGTGCATATTCATAACTTCTACCCTCACAGGTGATACTTTCTGAAACTGAGGCGTTAACTGAACAGCATTACCCCGAGCGGGGCCGTTTCTCTGTATCGCTAAGTCAGAACTGGTACTCAATCCCAGCCCAGTAATTACGGCCTTCTTCGATAAATCCTTCGCTGTACACGTATTGTGTATCGAACAGGTTATTGACCGAAGCGTTGACGCTAAACCCGTGACCGATGGCGTAGTCGGCGCGTAAATGGGTAATGGCGAAACCTGCGGCTTTCTGCGAGCCGTCGCTATTGCTATAGCTCGATGAGCGGGCCTCTTCAGACAGCGTAATGCTCAACGGATCCCACGGTTTCAGCGTCATCCATGCGGTGAGGGTTTGCGTCGGCAAATCGGTTATTTTGCCGATGTCGCTGCGTTTGACATCCGCATGAATCAGGCCATAGCTCAGCCCAACATCCAGCATATCAAAGACTTTACCTTTAACGCCTGCATCCAGACCGGTGTAATCCACCCGGCCGCTGTTCTGATTCTGGATGGTATCGGCATCAATATTGTGCGAAAGAATGGCATCGCTGATGCGATTGTAATAGACGCTGGCTTCGAATCCCCAGTCTTTGCCAAGTGAACCATTCCAGGTCAGATCCACGCTGCGAGCGCGTTCCGGTTTAAGCTGCGGATTGACCAGCGCCACCTGGTTATAGGCCGGTTTCGAGGTGGTGTAGCGCTCTTTCAACGTCGGGAAACGCGTTCTGTCAGAGTAGGACAGCGCTAATGTGTCAGCATTATCGAAGTGATATTTGGTCATCATCTGCCAGTTGAAAGCTGACTGATTGTTGTCATCATAGTGGGTGACGCTGCCATTTTTCTCGTGCTTCATGCCTTCCAGACTGTCGCGCCAGTCATAGCTTATTCCCGCCACTACATCGACATTATCCGCCGCTGCCCACTGATATTCACTGGCAACGGACCAGGTGCGGTCTTCGTAACGGTCGTAAGCCGCATTAGGTGCGCCTTTCTCGCGGTGAACATCATCCTTCCAGTTCACCGCGAAAGAGAGCTGGTCGTTTTCACGCATATCCGCAGCGAGCTGCAGACCAGCTCCATCGCTATAGTCTGAATAATGACTGTAGCTGCCTTTTTTGTTTTTCAGATCGGCAAGCGAGTTGTACATCATCAACGTATTTTCAAAGGTATCGCGATACAGACGGCTTTTCAGGGTAAAACGGTCGCCCAGATGGGTAGTGCCCTGATAGTAATAGCTCTCTTTATCGTACTGTGGCCATTGCCAGTAGCGTGATTTCTGACTGCTGGTTCCAGCGTACGGCGGGTTATCTTTTTCACCGTCCTGATTAATATAGGTCAGCACATATTCGTCATCACCACGTGGGGTAAAGCCCAGCTTCACGATGCCGCGTTTGTCATCGGCAGAGGAGTTGATCATTTTGCCGTTGCTGCCCGCAACAGGGTTGTCCACGCCGTGCGGTAACCCAAGGAAATCCTGCTTCAACTGACTGCCACTGAGCTGGATGTAGCCGAGATCGTTGCTGGCGCCAAATGAAGCGTGCATATCGTGGGCATTGTCTTTGCTACGACTCCAGCCCTGGCGATAGCCAATGCTGCCTTCAATCGGTTTGGTAGGTCTTTTGGTGGTGATATTGATGGCGCCGCCCATCTGGTTCGGCCCTTGTAGCAGAGACGAGTAGCCTTTGGATACTTCAACCGAAGCGATATCGGAGGTCAGAAAACGGCCTAAATCGAGGTTGCCGTCATAGGGGATGTATACCGGCACGCCGTCAAAATAGACGGGAACCTGACGGCTGTCAAAACCGCGGACTTTCACCTGCTGCTCATTGCGGTTGCCTGACTTTTGCAGCACGACGCCGGGGACAACGCTCAGCGCCTGCGCCACGTTTTGCTTATCCAGTTGCTGCATCGTTTCCTGGCCGAGAACCGTAGTGGTTGCCGCGGAGGCCGGGCTTGACCAGACGGTCATGGTTTCGCTTTCCTGCCCAGCAAAAGCACTGTGCGCGAAAGCAAACGACAGGGCTGTGTAAAGACAACTTTTGTTGAAATTCATTATTTTTAGTCCATTTATTAATGTTATATGCCACGTGTGTCCGGGCTCAGGCTAACTTTGATATCCGCAGGCGGAGCGTAGTAAGGCGCGGAAGTGATGAAAAGTCTGATGCCACAGTCGAGATAACTCGCCAGCGAGGCGAGGGTAATGCCGCCAGTCAGCGCCAGCGTACAATGGGGGGCCAGAGAAGGGGCCTGGCGGACAATTTCTGTTGCTTGCTCAGGGGTAAATTTGTCGAGTTGCAGGACATCGGGCGCGGCGCGTAGCGCGGCTAATGCCTCATCTGGCGTATCTGCTTCAACCACGATCTTTTTTTCTGGCGCATGGCTGCGTAAGCGCGCAATCGCACCTGACCAGTCGTTTGGATTGGTAAGAAAATGGCGGTGATTAGCAAACAGCAGTACCGTTTCGGCGCATCCTCCGCGATGGATAATGCCTCCCGCGGCGAGTATTGCCTGAGTCGCCAACAAACGCGTGCCGGGAATGGCTTTGCGGGTGCAGGCAATCTGCCCATCAGGATAGCGTTGGCGCAGTTGGCTCAACATGCTCTCAAGATAGCCCGAAACCCCGCAGCTCCATTCCAGGACATTTTGTACCGCTTTCCAGCCCTGGTGCAGCGCCGCCGCATTCCCATGTGCGCAAATCAATCGCTGTCCTGCACTTACCTGTTCACCATCGGCCACCATGTCGCTGACGGTCAGCCCTAATGAGGTGAGCATTTGTCTGGCAACGGCGGTGCCGCTAGCGCACCCGCCCTGGCGATGGTAAAACGCCATAACGCCCGGCTTTGCGCCAATACCCAACGCGCGGGTAGTCAGGTCGCCGCCCTGAATATCTTCCAGCAGCAGCGCATCAGTTTGTGCCTGCGAAAAGTAGATCATCGCAGCGCCTCCCGCGGAACGCTGTCCCACCAGATAAGTGCCCAGTCACGGCTGGCGGGGGCAATTGCGCGCGGATCCTGCTGCTGATACCAGCTTTCCAGACGTTCGACCTCGTCGGCGCTTAGTTCGCCCATACTCCAGCGCACGTTTTCCAGAAAACGCGTCCAGGTGCTGTTGTCCTGCTGACAGTTGGGGCCACGGATAAAATCAACGTGCGCGTGGATCCCCATCTGATACAGGACATTAAGCGCATAGATATAGTTGGGAAGCTCAATCACCTCGCGGCCCAGTGCGCGCTGAATGGTGGGGGAGACGAAAGACGAACTGACGAGATGAGTGGTATAAACCCGCAGCCGGGCCTGATTATTCAGTTTGGTCATCGCCTGGCGCATATCGGCAACCAGCGTAGAGCGCGAAGCGACGGCGATATCGCACTGGGGTAAATCATCCCAGTGTTCCTCCCAGGCCCGCTGCACCCACTGTACGTGACGGGCGTTCATTTGCGCAGCGCGGCGGGCAGCTACGCTAAGCATGCCCTGGCTGTAATCTACGCCGTAAACTATTGGCATCTTTTTAGCCAACGCCAGCGAAACCGTACCGGGACCGCAGCCCATATCAAACAGCGACTCCGCCCCTTTCAGGTCGATTTTTCCCAACAGCTGTAGCAGATAGCTGTCGGTTAATGAGGCGCAATTCTCTGCCATTTTTTCCGCACGCTTATCCCAGTGCTCCGGTTTTTTCTCGGTTCTGTTCGCCAGCTGTAACTGTTTACGGTAAAGATCGGCAAAATCAATGTCGTCAATGAGCATTCTTATTCCTTAGTTGTGTGAGCCAAAGAGGTGATGGGCGATTTGTGACGGTGTAACGCGATACAGCGCTGCCAGACGATCGGTGGCTAGCTGCTGTTCAGGAAGCCCCTGCGACACTGCACCGTTCGGTTCAACGCGTACCACGCTGTCGGCGATTGCCCGGGCGTGCAACGGATGATGGGTCGACATCAGCAGGGCCATACCCGAGTTTTTCAGTGTCACTAGCGTGTCGAGCAGACGGATTTGATGCCCAAAATCCAGGCTGGAAGCGGGTTCATCCAGCAACAAAAGACGCGGACGCTGCGCCAGCGCGCGGGCAATTAACACCAGTTGCCGCTCTCCGCCGCTCAGCGTGTTCCAGCGTCGGGGTGCCAGGTGAGAGATTCCCAGCATCGTCATCTGCTGGTGCGCATTTTCACGCTCTTTAGCGCCGGGAACCGCAAATGCCGCCAATTGCGGGGCCAGCCCCATCATCACCATGTCCAGCGCAGTGAAGGCAAACGCGCCGTCATGTGCCTGAGGAACCCAGGCAATAGCGGCGGCGCGTTGCCGATCGCTGAGATGATTTATGGCGACGCCATCAAGCAGAATGTCACCGTGAAGCGGCGAAAGAACGCCGAGAATGGTGCGCATCAGGGTGGTTTTTCCACTGCCGTTGGCCCCAATCAGACAACAGACGGAGCCGGGCGAAACCTGAAATGAGACATCGCGTAACACGGGCTGGTGACTGTGGTATCCCAACGACGCATGGCAAACGGTCAGAAGCGTCATGGGCGATTTCCCCGTAGCAAAAGCAGCAAAAAGAACGGTGCGCCAATAAATGCCGTCAGGATCCCCAGCGGGATTTCTGTGCTGCTCAGCGTGCGGGCAAGAGTATCGGTGAGCAGCAGCAAAATGGCGCCGATCCCCATGGAAACTGGCAGCAACTGCTGGTGGTTATTGCCACTGAGGAGTCTGCCGATGTGCGGTACAACCAGCCCAATCCAGCCGATAATGCCCGCGATGGCAACGGTACAGGCGGTGATTAACGTTGCGCAGACGATCAGTCCCAGTCGCAATCGGGAGACGTTGATCCCAAGCGATCGTGCTTCATCATCCGACAGAGTGAGCAGGTTCATGCGCCAGCGCAGCAGCAATAGCGGGACCAGTCCTGCGAAGATCAGCGGTGCCGAGAACCACAGATCGTGCGGCGTGATCGTCGATAAACCGCCAAGCAGCCAGAAAGTGATAGAGGGGAGTTGGGTATACGGGTCGGCCAGCGTTTTGATGAGCGAAATTCCCGCGCCGCATACCGTGCCCAGCGCAATCCCGACCAGCACCAGCGTTAACACCGGATCGTGTCGCTTGACTCGCCGGGTAATTAACCAGACACCAGCGACCACGAATAAACCACCCGTGAATGCATACAGCTGAATGAACAGGATCGGTAAACCTAACAGGATTGCTAAACAGGCACCTAAACCCGCACCCGCTGCCACGCCGAGAATATCCGGCGAGACCAGCGGGTTGCGGAACATGCCCTGATAGGTGGTTCCTGCGCCCGCCAGCGCCGCGCCGAGCAGCAATGCAGCCAGTATGCGTGGCAGGCGGATTTGCCAGAAGACGATTTTGTCCTGCATCGGGACGCCATCAGTACCTGTAATGAGATTCACAACCTGTCGTGCATCCAGGCGGTACGCGCCCGATACCGCGGCGACGCTCGCGCAAAGCACCACCGCAGCAATCATCAGAAAACCGAGGGTTGATGTTTTCATCAGACTGCCACCAACCTTTGATACTGTGCGTCGCTTAGCGTGGTGTGCCAGAACAACTCACTGTAGCGCTGCATATCAGCTTTAAAGCTCGCGTTAACCTGAGGATCAAGCCAGGCGTGCAGGCGGCGTAACCCCAGTAAACGGTTGATGCCGGGAGGTGCATCCAGCCAGCCAAACGGCAGACCGCTGAGAAACAGAATGCGCCGGTCAGCAACCGCTTTGACCCCTTGCCAGACCGGATCTTCTCGTAGGAACTGCGCTGTCACCGCATCCTGCACCAGGATAATATCCGGCTGCCAGCTGAGCAGATTTTCCATTGAGACCTGTGTGAGCCCCTGTCGTCCGGGGATGTGCGCCACATTGTGCAACCCCAGTAGTTCTGCTGCTTCGGTATGCAGAGAACCTTGTAAACCAGTCTCCAGTCCTCTGGCACCGCGCGCGGCATAAAAACGCAGATTCGCCGCGGGTGAATGCGAGAAAGCTATTGCATCATCGATAAATCGACGGGCCAGCGCGGCCTGCATTGCGGTTCGCGAGACGACGCCCAATACTTCACCGACTGCGCGCAGCTGTTCTGGGGCATGGCGCAATTCGCCGTTAATCAGCAGCCAGGGAATGTGTGTTTGTGCGCTCACTTGTCTGGCCTGAGAAAGCCAGGTTTCATCGGCATTACCGCAGTCAATAACCAGGTCAGGTTTGAGCGCCAGGAGTGCTTCAAGCGAGAGTGTGCTGGCGCGCCCCGCCAGCCTGCCGAGTTTCAGCAAAGTCCGAATGTTATCGTTAAACGGGATGGCGGTCTGGCGAGAGAAATCAAAGGAGGAAAGCCCCACCAGTTTTTCCGGTGCGACGGCCAGCAGTAGCATGTCAGCAGGTGCGCCAGCACTGACCACGCGTTGGGTTTTCTCTGGCTTCGGAGAGTCTCCAATGGCCACGGTCAGCGGCGTTTGAGCAAACGCGGGAAGATGGCGGAACAGCAGTGCAGATGCCACGAGTTGGGCAAACATCCGTCTTGTCAGTGGCATTATTGTTATCCTGAAGGTTACAAAATCGCTATATATTTACATATACAGCGAATAAAAACATGTTCAGAATCAAATTCTCACGGATGAAAACACCGGATACCCCATAAGGGCTAGAGGGGATAGTGACAGCTTAAATGGCGAAAAATATGAGAGAAAAATCCGCGACGAAGCGCGGATTCAGGAAGTAAAACGGCTCAGGCTATGATGTTATGGCGTCGGTTGAGTCTGTTTTTTAGACTCGACTGGCGCTGTACTTGCCGGGGTAGGTCGCGACGCGGGTACGTTGTCACAGGGCTTTTCTTTGGCGCAAATCAGGTCGAGCATTTTCAGCGTTACGCCGTTGGTCCAGCCGAAACCATCCTGCAACGGATACTCACCGCCGCCACCGCCGGTTCCAGTGGTGCTCACGTCATACTTCTCAACCAGCTTTTTCTCGCGATCGTAGGTGTGTTGAACATTGGTGAGGAATCGCCAGGTCACGTCCATGGCGACAGTATCCTGACCGTAATTCTGTAACCCGGATGCTGCGACCCACTGGAGCGGGGCCCAGCCATTGGGGGCATCCCACTGCTGGCCGCTTTTCACCGACGTGGTAGCAAGGCCGCCCGGTTGCAGCAGATGCGCCTGGGTTGCCGTGGCCACTTTACTGGCGCGATCTTTTGCCGCTGCTTTGACATATAGCGGGAACAGGGCGGCAGCCGTGAGCTGGTTGCGTACTTTGTGGCTTTTCAGATCGTAGTCGGCATACCAGCCTTCTTTGTCGTTCCACAGGTACTTCTCGATCCCTTTTTGTCGGGCATTAGCGAAGCCATCGTACTGCGCCGCTTTGGCATCATCACCGGCAGCCTTGCTGGCGAGGGCGATCATTTTTTCCATTTTGTACATCAACGCATTGAGATCGACCGGAACGATGCTGGTGGTGCGCAGAGTGCCCAGCTGATTAGGATTGTCCATCCAGCGGGAACTAAAATCCCAACCGGACGCGGCAGCTGAACGCAGGTCGCGGTAGATTTCTGTGGCCGGGCGGTTTGGGTTGCTTTTAGCGGTGGCAATATCCTCTACCCACGACTCTGGCCGAGGCGAATCGCGCTCATCCCAGTAGCGGTTCAAAATGGTGCCGTCATCCAGTTTAACCACGCGCTTATTTTGCTGACCGGGCTGGAGTGTTTCGATGCCTTCCATCCAGTAGCTGTACTCTTTGAGCATCTGCGGGAGGTATTTTTTCAGCGCATCATTCCCGTCGTGCTGCGCCAGCAGTTCAACCATAAAGGCAAAGAACGGCGGTTGCGAACGGCTCAGGTAGTAGGTGCGGTTACCGTTAGGAATGTGTCCCCAGGAATCAATCTCGTAAGCGAAGTTTGCCACCATGTCCGAGACTTTATCCCAGTGATTGCTCTCGGCAAGCCCCAGCATGGTGAAATAGCTGTCCCAATAATATATTTCGCGAAAACGCCCGCCAGGTACCACATACGGCTCCGGGAGCGGCAGCAGCGAATCCCATTTTTCAGCGGTGGTGGTCGAACGAGTGAGTACTGGCCACAGTCCGTCAATATGTTCGCGTAGTGATTGCCCGGCCGGGGGCACGTATTTCTCGCCGTCTTTCGGCAAGGTGAAATTCACTTGCACAAAATGGCGTAAGTCGAATCCGGACTGGTTTTTCTGCATCCGGTAATCGGCAAGGATCATTAATGGATCGCTGTTTGGCACCGCGTCGGCAAAGGTTTTCTGGTCAGGAAACAGTTTGGCTGTTTGTACATCGTTAAACAGGGGACCAAGCAGAATATCAGGCGGCGCAGGCGTAGCGGCTGGTGCGTCCTCGGCGTTGACGGTAAAAGAGGAAAGGGCAAAAAAGGTGCTTGCGAGCGTCAGTTTTATTGCAACAGAGAGCAGGCCAGGATGGCGAGTTGCTGGCGTTATCATCGGTTAATCTCCTTAGCGGCGTGCCGAAGTAGCGGCATTTACCATGAGAAAACCTTAGTTCAGGAATGACCGTTGCGCGTGATCGGCTCCCCATTTTGCGAATAAACAGACATTTCCCGACGTGAATAGAGAAGAAGCACACCCTTTGTTGGAAAGGGTGTGCTTCGGAATCAGTTTGCGCGGGTTATCCGCTGTGTGACACAGTCAATGGTCAGTGTATCGCCCATCTTGATGCTATCGAGAGCCGTGCCTTGCTGACACATCCAGCACAGATCCATTTCACGAGCGATAATCGCCGGATGCGAGGCTTCGCTGCCGTCCCGCAGGCAGATACCTTTGATGGTCTTCGGATCGAGTTGCAGTACCGTAGACGGATAAATGACATCAGCGACCAGGATAGTGGGGCGCAAAAATGCGGGAATTTGTGCGCTCTCTCCCGTCAAATGCTGCAGTGAACGAGACAGCAAATCTTCAATATCAATGTATCGCGCCTGCAGATAAGGATCATCGAGCTGTAAATACTGCTGGCTGAGATCGCTCAGCACCTGATGCCAGGCCCAGGCGGCGCTGCACTGCTTTTCGCGCATTACATCGCAGGCCATTTCAAAAAGTTCAGGATCGTCCAACAGCGTGTGGTGACCGGAGAAGATGGCAGCGATATCTGCGGAATATCGTTCTTCAGCAAGTGCGGTGAGTTCGCTCAGATCGTTCAGCGTACTTTGGATGGCAGCCTGTAATCGTTGCTGCTCAGCCTGGAGTGATGCGGCGGGTTGCGGATTTACCTCGGGCGAGAACGGCGTGTAACAAAATGCCGTCCCCGTGACTTTTGAGGGAGCCTGAGTTGCCTTGTTATCAGCATGCGCGGACTCGAGCGATTCACCAAAATTCTCTGCCGCCAGCTGTTTAAATGCGGCCAGCGCATCCTCTGCCTGTTCGCCTTTGGCAATCAGGCGCAGTGTGTCATTACAGCGTACCTGCAGCAGAGCTATCTGATTCAGGCTATCAGGAACCACACACTTGCCGTTTTTCTCCAGCCACATGTCGGCGTTAAAACCAGACAACGCGGAAACCAGCCGCGAAGCCGGGCGAACGTGGATGCCGTTAGGGTTTTTCACCACAATGGCAACAGAACGGGCATCTGCATCGGGAGACTGTACAGCAGATGCGGGTTTCGCTGCGGATGGCGAAGGTAAACCCAGTTGCTCACATTTGGCGTCGAGGGCGTTCATGGCATCACGGATGACCCGATCGATATCAGCACCCGCGGCGGCGCTAACCGTCGCGGCCAGTGTGCCTTCAACCAGTGGTGCTGCGCACAAACGCACTTTGGCGGCAATGCCAGGGTCGAGCAGTTCCAGCGCGGTTTCCGCACTCAGTAATGCACTACCGATATCCATCATCACCAGCACGTGGTCCGTATCGGCCACGGACTCGATGGCTTCCATCACCTTGATCGGATCGGTGCCAATCGGATTCTCAGGATCGTCAATGCCTGCGGCAATGGCGATTTTGCAATCACCGCCCATTAACATCTGCCGGGCCAGCGCGCCGACGCCTTCGCCCAGTTGGGCGCTGTGAGAAACAATAACCAGGTTTACCATCGCTTTATCCTTACTCTCTGGACGCCTGAGCCAGCATTTGCATCATAAACATCACCGATGTTGCGCCGGGATCCTGATGCCCAATACTGCGCTCACCAAGATAGCTGGCACGGCCTTTGCGAGCCTGCATGGTGATGGTGCTTTGTGCTGCGGCTTCCGCTTGCTGGCTTGCCGCTTCCAGCGCTGCTTGTACACTCAGTTTCTGCTCGCAGGACTGGCGTAAGGACTCGACTACTGGCAGCCAGACGTCGCACATGGTTTTGTCGCCAGGTTCAGCCTTACCGCGGCTAATCACACCTTCTGCGCCATCACGCATCATTTGATACAGCTCTTCAAGCGTCAGGCTTTGATGAGCCTGAGTCACCTGAGCGGCGCGAATAAAAAAGGTGCCAAACAGCGGTCCACTGGCCCCGCCGACGCTTGAGAGCAGCACCATACCGGTGTTTTTCAAAATAAAGCCGATGTCTTTGTCTGCGATGGACGGCAGCTTTTCAACGACTTTGCTGAAACCACGATGCATGTTCAGACCGTGGTCGGCATCGCCGATCTCCCGGTCAAGTCCGGTGAGAAAATCACTTTCTGTGGTGAAGATCTCGCCGCAACGATAGAGCCAGTTAACAATTTGCGTTCTGTTGAGGGACATCATAAATCTCCTTATTTACCCCAGTTGAGAGCAGGGGTGTGAACCGGTGCATCCCATAAGCTCAGCGTTTCGTCATCTACCTGTAACAGGGTGATCGAGAAACCGGTCATATCCAGAGAGGTACAGTAAGAGCCGATCAGGTTGCGCTCAATGACAATGCCTGCATCCTGACAACGGCTTTCGAGGCGGTTATATACGCCGAAGAGTTCAGACAACGGCGTCGCGCCGAGATTATTGACCAGCGCAATAACGCGATCGCCACTCTGTAACGCCCGCTTGCTTTCTTTACCTTCCTGCCACGCGCCCTGGACGTTGTCCCAGTGGCGGAGTGTACGGCTGTAGTTACCGTTTTCCAGCAGGGTATCGAACATTTCATCAACGGTCTGATCGAGAGAGGTGAAGGGGCGACGGTCTATGCCCGGTTCCCCGTGGATACCTACGCCAAATTCCATTTCGTTATCCTGCAGCGTGAAAGACGGTTGTCCGGCGGCTGGAACGGTACAGGCACCAATGGCTATGCCAATGGAGTGGCCCTGGTTATTCAGCTTACGGCCCAACGCCGCACAGGCTTCCAGCGAATCACCACGTTCGGCGGCCGCGCCGACCAGTTTTTCGATCAATACGGTATTCGCCACGCCACGTCGACCGGCGGTATACAAACTGTCTTTCACCGCCACGTCGTCATCCACCACCATGGTGGTGACTTTGACACCGCTTTCGTGCAGCAGCTCGGTAGCGGTTTCGAAATTAAGAATGTCGCCGGTGTAATTTTTGATTATCAGCAGCACGCCTTCGCCACCGTCAATTTGCATGGCGCATTCGAACATTTTATCCGGCGTGGGTGAGGTAAAAATCTCACCCGGGCAGGCGCCAGAGAGCATGCCCTGACCAATGTAGCCGCAGTGCATAGGTTCGTGTCCGCTGCCGCCACCGGAAAGCAGTGCCACTTTGCCCATCACCGGCGCATCTGCGCGGGTGACATATACCGGATCCTGATGCAATGCCAGGGAAGGATACGCTTTCGCCAGTCCGGCGAGTTGTTCATTCAGTACGTCTTCAACACGGTTGATCAATTTTTTCATTATTTATGCTCCGCAGACAGTCCTGGATGGCTGCCAAATTCGGGCAGGCATCTGATGTAGGGTATCGGTTGGTTCAACGTCACGGCGACCGCTCGCTGCCGATAAGGTAATTTTGCACACGGGTACGCAAAAGAAAATTGCTGTGAAGGGCGTTTCAATACGGAACGCCATCATTTTATAACGTTCCATATTGAAACGTAGTGGTGCATAAAACAGCGAAAATGAGAGATCGGGCAGTATTTAATGGGGATAGACTACGTGCAGGATTTTGCTAAAAAAAAACCACCTGCCTGGCAGGTGGTTTATGCGAGGGGAAATTATCGGTATTAGCCCGGATAAATTCCGCGATCTTTACGTGCCAGCAGAATGCGTTCGCAGGCAACAATGTAGGCTGCGGTACGCAGGGAGCAGGATTTCTCAGCTGCTTTTTCCCATACGTGCACCATCGCATCAGTCATGATTTTGTCCATGCGATTGTTGATCTCTTCTTCACTCCAGAAGAAGCTTGCCATATCCTGGACCCATTCGAAGTAGCTGACGGTTACGCCGCCTGCGTTACATACGACGTCAGGTACCACGATGATACCGCGGCTTGCCAGCATATCATCGGCATCCGGGTAAGTCGGGCCGTTAGCGCCCTCAAGTACCAGTTTGCAGGTCAGTATTTCTGCACGCTGACGGGTAATCTGTCCTTCCAGCGCGGCAGGGATCAGGATATCCATCTCCACGCTCCAGAAGGCTTCGCTGGCGATGGTTTCAGCGCCTGGGAAACCGGCAATCTGTTTGTGCTCTAACTGCCAGGCAGACAGCGCGGTCATGTCGATACCCGTGGAGTTAAACAGCGTTGCGGTGTGATCCTGAATTGCGACGACACGCGCACCCGCTGCGGCGAACAGGCGGGCGGCTTCGCTGCCGACGTTACCGAAACCTTGTACCGCCACGCGAGCGCCTTCAACTTCAATGTTCGCACGACGCGCAACTTCCAGACCGCTGACGAAAACGCCGCGACCGGTGGCTTTATCACGGCCTAACGAGCCGCCGAGGTGAATAGGTTTACCGGTGACCACACTGGTCACGGTGGTGCCGTGGTTCATGGAGTAGGTATCCATCATCCAGGCCATGACTTTTCCGTTAGTACCTACATCCGGGGCAGGAATGTCTTTCTGCGGCCCAATGATAATGCCGATTTCGCTGGTATAACGGCGGGTTAAACGCTCCAGTTCACCTTCAGAAAGTGAGAACGGATCGACGCGCACACCGCCTTTGGCTCCGCCGTACGGCAGATTCAACGCTGCGCATTTGATGGTCATCCATGCAGACAGGGCCATCACTTCATTAAGATCAACATCAGGATGATAACGCACACCGCCTTTGCCCGGACCGCGGGAGAGGTTATGTTGCACGCGATACCCTTCAAAATGACGGATAGTGCCGTCATCCATCTGCACCGGGATATCGACAATCAGCGCGCGTTTTGGGTGGCGCAGGGTGTCCACCCAATGGGAAAGTTCGCCCAGGTAAGGGGCCACACGCTCGATTTGTTGCAGGTAGGTATTCCAGGCAGATGTGCTGCTATCTGAAGCGTAAGATAACTTATCCATGATAAACCTTAGTTATAAAAGTAATATGTTCTTAATTTGGCCGTGGTATACAGTGAATCTCACCATATAAACCTAAATTTAACATTTTTTTCATAGAACAGCCTGCCTGGCTAACACGGATTATCAGTGTGAGTAGTGTGGGCTTTGGCTTGGAGGTGAATAGTTATTCTTTGTTTTGGCTGTCATCGCGGGTTTTTTGCGGTTTATGTAGTTTAATATGCATAACTTGTAAAAATCGCAATTTGTCAGATTTATGACGCACCTCTAAAAGTAAATAATATGATAATAAAATGTGTTTGCTTTATTGCTGTTAAGCTGGGCGTCAGTAGGTCACGGCGATGGTGACAGTATCGGCATAGTTGTCTGGCGTGTAGTTCGCGCTGGGAACGGTGGCGTAAACCGGGTAGGTAGTCGTTGTCCCCGTGCCGCTGCCCGCAACGGTATTAAGCGCAGTATTGCCCCAGATCGTACCGGAAGGACCTGGCGTCGAACTAAGCTGGTAGGGGACTTTATCCGTATTTGACCCCGTGCCTGCCATCACGCCGCTGCCTGCCGTATTGCCGTTGGAGGGTTGAAGTCCGATGGTGTAAGGCGTGTTATTAGAGCAGGCTACGCCTACGTTATTTGACGCCGTGAGATTACGACCCGTTCCGCTGGTGGGAGCAAAGCTGATGTTAGTCGCGGAGGTGATATTACACTGTTTGCTGACAGCAGCTGTGACGGTGAAAGGAAACCTGGCGGCAACGGTATCACCACAGGTGGTCGGCGGGAAAAGCAATCCAGGATTAAGGGTGACAAGGGCTGTCGCCGCCGTATAGCTATCCTGATAGTTTCCGGGGACGGCGGCGATTTGTGGCGTGACGATCTGCGCCGATACCGTGAGTGAACCTGTCACTGGCGTCAGATTCAGCAGGTTAAGCTGTACCATGGGAAAAGTGGTTCCCGACTGATACTGGCTGCCCCAGACTTTGGTGCGCCCGCTATCCTGGTAAAGCTGGTATGCCAGCGTTCTGGCGGGGTTTCCGATTAACGACATATTTCGCGGTGTCACCTGGCCACTGACGGCCGAGGTGCCAATATTAAAACAGAGATTGATCCCTGCCAGCGCGTCACCAAGCTCTTTGGTGCAAGTGTAACTGAACGTCATTGATGACGTTGCGCCTGTCGCAGACAGTGGATTGACCGAACCTAAATTTATGGGTTGCACATTGCTCACCGAACAGGTTACCGCATGGCTAATTGCCGGACAAAAAAGTACGGCAGCGATGAGTAGCAAATGTCTTAACCTCATGAGCGCACTCCTGTTAGTGTGGGCGACAAACCAGTGGGCCTATTTGCGTAATCCCCTTTGCTGACGCGGGATAGTCAAATTGCACGCGACAACTACCGGTGTCCGTCTCAACGCGCAGCGTGTTGTGCTGCTCCAGGGTGTCGAACCATGTCATTCCATCAAAGCCAACGACAGACGATTGTCCTTTTCCGTTGATGGCGTAAGCCATGCTGCCTTCAGGAATTGGCTTACCCTGATTATCGACGAGGATAATCTGCGCAGCGCGGACGGGGGTGATGCCAAAGCTAACCAAAGTACCGGAACGATCGGCTGGCGTGGCATTCGTCTCAACGCGTGCGATCCGCACATTGGTGGGGAGATCCATCGGGTCAATACTGATCAGGTTTTTTTGATAACTGTTGAGCGGCGTGACCAACAGTAGTCCCTGGTCATCGCTGCGACCAATCAGGTTATTTTGCAATTTGACCGGAACATCAGGCACGCCGTCAGTTGAAACCACGGCAAAACCATTATTGATTTCTCTTGCTGCAAACAGGCCGCCTCCCATGGTCACCAGCGATCCGGTTGCGCCGGCATAACCGTAATGGTTATCCGGTAAACGGCTGAATCCCGCGTACGCTTTACCATAACGTCCCAGATATCCCACTTCTCCCTGGCCACTTTGCCGGGAAGCCTGCTGACTGGCGGCCAGATTCCAGCCCCAGCCGCCGTCGGCAGGGGGCGTCAGGCTGGCATTGAGCTGGTAGCCGGTTTCGTCGTTGGTACGTTGTAGGGTGCTGCTGGCGCTCAGATTGTTGTCGGTCGTGATCGTTACCATCAAATAGAGACTGCGATCGCGGTTATCGTCAATGTTCTGATTGAATCCGGCATTCAGTGAGATGTTGTCTGTAACAGACTTAAACCAGCTGGCGTTGGCGTAGCGCACCGCATTTTCGTGTGGATAACGAAACTGCAAATAGCTCAGGCTGACATTACCGGCTGCTTCCAGCGAATAGCCAATAACAGTGTTGCTGTTAAGCGTGGGGGGCGGCTCGCCGTAATGGGTGGCGACATCGCGATAATCGCCGGAAGTTGCCGTGGTACTGGTACTGAAATTAAACCGTTCACCGGACCAACGGTAACCAAAACTGTACAAATAACCGTTCTTTCCTGAGTCGGTACTTGCGGCAAGTGAGGTCGAAAACGTGCCGCTGCGGGTTCCCGGGATCCAGTCGTTACTGAAGCCCGCGTTAATCAGTCCATCGCTGGTTTCCGCATGAGTCCCGGCGGTGAACGTATTGCTAAACCCGCAACGCCACGTAGCGCTCAATACTGGTGCGCTGGCATAATCAAAAGAGGAGTAACCATAATTTTCGCGTACCGTGCCTAATTCTGCCGACCAGGCGGTTAATCCTTCCCGCAGGAGTTGCTGATCGTTGTAGAACGAGAAATTTTGTACGCTCGTTCTGCCCAGCGCATCTGTCATCATTACCTGACCCGTTCCCGCGCCGCTGATGTTAGGCATTGTGTTGATCTGAAAGCTACCTGCGGGGACTTCTCCGTTGTAGTACCTGACGCCGTCGACGTACAGCTCAACGTTTGACGGTAACGTCGCGGATCCCAGATATGCTGGAAGCGGGGTGGTTGGCATATAGGGCTGCAACCCAAAATCGGTGCCTATCTGAATGCCGCCGATTCGCGTCGGTCGGGACCAGATGAGTGAACTTGTCAGGGTATCGCCAAATGTTAACGCCAACATCGAATCAGGAAATGACGTACGCCAGCTGGTATCAAGGCGCTCAACGCTGTTATCGGCATATTCCTCGGTAGAGTACTGCGTCAACTGGGTGGTGCTGAGCACGCCGGCCGCATTGAAGGCGCGAATTTCGCTGAAGGTATTGATTGCGCTTTCATCCCCCTGTTGCGTATAGATATCATAATTGAGCAGCGCCCCGCGTGATGTTGTTGCCGTTGGCACGGTTTCGGTGGGTGAGTTAAGCTGCGTGGTCGCAAGATCGAGTGAACTGAGTGGCGCAGTAAGCGAGAGCGTTTGCAACTGAACGTTGTAGTCAATGGTTAGCTGGGGGATATCGTTCAGGCCGACGGCGTTAGTGGCGTCTGGAGCAAAGCGAAAGCCCATTTTACGCAGAGTATCTGCTCCTGCATAAAGCTTTCCATTATCGTAGCCAAAATGTACCAGCCCAACGGGATTTCCATTTAAGGTGACGTCGAGATACAAATCGACACCCGTAATCTGCGAGGCGCTATTAATAACACCACTTTCATTCTGGTTATTATTCAGCGTTTGTGCGCAAACCATTCCCGATATTAATACTCCATTGAGAAAGCAATATTTCACCAGAAGCCAGGATCTGTTACAGATCTTGTACTGTTTTTTGGCCATTGATTGTGACTTCAACTTTCCCGCCATAATGATTATTCCTGGCTGACGGGGAGACTATCCAGCGCATTGTTGAGCCGGGTAAAACGTAGCCTAATAGTCCGGGTGTAATGACTTTTTTAGTACCATCAGGGCTTATAAATGTTGCAGCAGATAACTGTGCATGCCCATTTCCCTGATTACTGACTTCAATAAATTTTTTGCCATCCAGTTGTTGTAATTTCCATTGTAGTTTTGCCTGCGTTTGTGCCGCTGATGTTGGTTGAATGAAAACAGGAACAGAATAATGCAGCACAAACTGAAGCTTGTTTTTTTCTACTTTTACAGGCGGTAACTCATCTATCGACAAACGATAAGCGTCTTCGGCATGTGCCGAGGGAGGGCTTGTGCGAATAACTCGAATCAACTGACGTTCTCCTGGGGCTAATGCCAACATCGGCGGGCTAATCACCAGCCCCTGAGAGGGGGAAAGTTTGTCGTCATAAGCGCTTTGACTCCAGCGAAAAACCCGAACCTGGGCATTGAGCACATTTTCACCCGCGTTACTCAGCCAGATACCATCGGCATTTTGCGTCGCTTGCAACGTTAACGTGACCGGGGCTATTTGCAGTCCGCTGGCGGTGGCTAGATTGACGCTCGCAACCATCCCTAGCAGGCATGCGCAGGCACACTGCTTTACAGGCAGTTTTACTCTCATATGGCTTCCAGAAGTTAGTAGTTAACGTTAACCGTTACCGTATCGGCATAGTCGTCAGGAGTGAAGTTGGCGCTCGGTGCGGTGGCATAAACAGTATACGTTTGCGCCAGACCTGTACCCGTCGCCGCTACCCCATTTCCTGGTGCGGTGTCGGTGGCGGTATTCCCCCACACCGGACCTGTTGCTGACGTACGATTTAGCTGATAGGGCACTTTATCGGTATTGGTGGCAGCGTTAGCTACGGAGGACATGGCGCCCGAACCCGTTGTCGTCCCTCCATTGGCAGCCGACGGTGCCAGACCGATAAAATAGGGTGTGGTTTTTGAGCAATTAATTGAAATAGTGTTGCTTGCACTGGTATTTGTCGCCGTGGTATTCACCGGACCAAGTGTAATATTTGAAGCCGATCCGGCAGTCACGGTACAGGCCTTTTGAATCGTCATCAGCACCTGAAATGTTCCGTTAACGGTTGCTGCATTAGCCACAGAAATAATGGAAAAGGCGCAGCAACAAAGAATTAAGCGTTTGTCTAAGACTAGAGCCATATCCTTTACCTTTTTCAAATAACCACATTTATTACTTTAGAAAAACAATAATGTGGCACAAGAAGACATAATTTAACCCTAGAATAAGTATTAGACGTACGCCAGTTGATCTAATGAATTTTACTTAGGAAAAAGGTGATGTCGTCTGCAAAAAAATAATACCAATGGGTTAGTATATTGTTTTGTTTTTATGCTATGGCCGAGGTTAAGTCAGGAGGATAGAGGGCAACATATTCCCTGGATGGTACTCAAAATAACCACCCACAAAATGAGAGTTGTATTATTTATCTTACACGTATTACGTGTAGGTTATGGGCTGTGGAAAATGACCTTATAACCTTGCTCATTCCAGTGTTGGAGCAGTTCATTTTGTCTGCGGGTTGGCGTAATACCGGTCCAGACAAAAAGGGTTTGCCTAGGGAAAAGTTCGGGTCTTGGCGATTCAATGGGTTCAGCCAGAACGGCAATGTGCCAACCAGATTGCGATAAGCGCCAGGCTTCGAGCCACAGACGGGTTCTGTCTTCAACATCCCAGGCCATCAGGAGGGCATCCTTTCCTGACTTGCGCCGCGTTTCAGACAGCAGTGTGGCAACATATTCAATCAATGCGCCATCAAGCATGCTGTTCATTATGCGGGATGTATTATGGTCAAGTATCAGCCGTTGACGTACGGGGAGATAAACGTGATCGATCAGCGCATCTACAGGGTGAACACGACCGAGTGCGGTAATTTTGGCTCGCAGCTTCGGTGGATGCGCCATGCGAAGAATGCTCATCATCTCTTCTTGTAATTGATTCCAGTCGTCGTCAGCTTGACGGGTACTGGTTTCCAGCAATGCCTTAACTTTCCCAACAGGTATGCCATTGCTAATCCAACGTTTTATTTCTTCAATACGCTGAATATCTTCTTCATCAAAGAGTCGGTGGCCACCTTCACTGCGTTGAGGTTTGAGTAAACCGTAACGTCGTTGCCATGCCCGAAGGGTGACAGGATTTATCCCGCAACGTTCTGCGACATTCCCAATGCTGTAATAAGCCATAGTTCCCCCGGACACTCCTGATTCTCCGTCACCGATATGCGGTTCCTGTTATTTTGTACAACATGCATCAAATTGTACAAAACATACAGAGGATTCTAGCAAAAATAAGATTTACTTTACTATCACGCAGGGAGCAAATGCTGAATTTTTATGTTCAGCATGAGGGCGGTTGTGGTGATTGTTTATTTATAACAATGCGTTAGTTATTTTGACGCTGAGAAATCATTTTTCTCTGGCCATGCAACAGACGGAATACCATTCAGGCAGGCTTGTGCAAAAAGGTTACCCTGGAAGATTTCAATACCTGCGGACTCAAGCCACATCCACTCTTCAGGTTTTTCAACGCCGACAGCGGAAATCATGATTTCCAGTGAAGTGCAGCATTTGATAATTGCCTGAATGATGGCCTGTCTTGGTCCACTTTTATGCACATCCGTGATCAGCTCGCGGCTTATCTTAATTCGGTCGGGTTGAAAACGAGACAGAAGCTGAAGCCCGGCAAAACCTGCCCCAAAATGATCTATCGCCACACAGATCCCCGCAGCCTTGAGTGACTTTACGGCCTGCGCGAACGTATCAAAGCGCGATATAACTTCGCTTTCGGTAAACTCTACAATGATTTGTTCAGGCACCAGTCCGTGCGCCGCGATTTCGTTTATCAGAAAGCTGACTGCATCGGATTTGTTTACCAGGGTCATGGGGAGCAGATTGACTGACAGCATTTTGTCGTTAAGTCCCAGCGCGCTTGCCATTGCAAAAGCAGCCTTTTTGCTTTGCAGATCCGCGGTATACAGTTCTTCAGGATTTAAGTTGCCAAAATAAGTTGCGGGCGTTTCACCGTCTCTACCACGAATAAGTGCTTCCAGAGCAATGACGCGCTGCGACATAGGATCGATAATGGGTTGAAAAGCAAAGCTGAAATCGATATTGGACGGGAGTGTGCTTTCATCCAGGAGAGTACAAGAGTTGTCGGCAATAAAACTCCAGTAATCAGGCGCAGGTATTTCAAAATAACTCGATTTTTCCGTCGCAAGGACAAATGTGCGGAAAAACTGTAATGCCCGGTCATCATAGGTGAGCTGAAATTTTGATGTTCCCTTGTTAAGTACCGCTTGCAGGACGTCATTGCGTTCATGTTTTTGTAAATCAAATAACTCCATCCCCACCTTTCCGAATCTTCTCGCAGGCGCGTAATCACACATCAGCTCAACGATATTGTGGTGCCGTGGATCGTTACATATACAACGATAAATCTCTTTTACCTGCTCCTCAGGACCTTCAAGCAGTTGGAAAAAGTGGCGGCCATTAAAGAGTAAAATCCCCGTAACATCGGATCGCCGGTTTTTTAGATTTGCGGCTGTCACCATATCCTCAAGCGCTCTGAGGGGGGCGTCATCACGTAGATGGCTACGGTAAATAATGGTCGTGAGCATGGGCAGTCCGGGATCAAGGGAAAGGAAGAGGTATGGACAGTATCAAACAAACCAGCTTATGTCCTGATTCTAATACATTATTCTAACTTTATTTTTACAAACAAAGGTCCTTAAACAGATCGAATTCATTTGTTAAAAGAAGTGAATTGTACAAATGAATTTGATTTTATGTGGTTGTATATTGATGCAAGTTGTTGATTGTATTGATTTAGCACTTTTTGATAAAAATTGATGGTTCGTGTTGTACACATTTTTGGTACAACTTTGCTACTGTTATAAAACTTAATATTCACCAGCATTTTGTTACAGGAGCATGACATGCAGCAGCATACCGTTCGCACTGATACTGCAAGCGCGATTTCTCGTTACTTTGCGAAGGCGCATCTGCCAACTCAACAGGAAACATTGGGAGAAATCGTCACTGAGATACTCAAGGATGGACGAAATCTGAACCGCAAATCACTTTGCACCAAGCTTCTGTGTCGTCTTGAAAAAGCATCCGGGGAGAAAGAACAGAAACATTACAATGCGTTAATTGGCCTGCTTTTTGAATAAAACAAACCCCTTACTTATAGGGGTAAGTAGTGAAGGAGTTATGAAGAAAACTGATAGTGAACGCCTGAAACATGAAATTACAGGTTTGGCTGTGCTAGAAATTTTGCGAAAGCATACAGACGTTTCGTTAGCTGCAGTGATTAAGCAATTGCGACTTATGCAGGCCAGTGAAATAGATGGCACACGCAAGCAATTAATTGACAGCGTTATCAATGATTTTACAAACATTAATCCGGGGAAGATAAGTAGAAAACCGGATAAAACCAGAGATGAGAGTGCTTTCAGTGCCAGCAAAAAACCTAAATTACATTAAAGATAATCTTCCAGACTATACAAGCGAGGTTACCATGCTTCATGAAATTAATGTCCACAGTGTAATGACGGATAAAGCTTTATCAAGTTACTTCCATAATGCAGGTGAGCTATGGAAGGTGCGAACAAGTTCCTGATATGAGATCATCATATTCATCCGGAGCGCATCCCAGAGGGACATCATGAGCCATCAA
>NZ_JAOWHW010000120.1:0-12573 GCF_030332425.1 Citrobacter sp. Cpo142 | reverse complement strand
TATAGTGTGCCCGGAGTTCAGGGCGGGCATGGATGCTTAAATGAACCGCGAGTCTGTCTGGAATATTGAACCGGTAACTCACGATGAGAAACCCAACAATCCCACCGGGTGTGACGGTGGAGAACCTGAGCGGCAGTGACCTGCGGCATGCCCGCAGGGTGATGTAACCCGCTGACAACGGGGATTGAGGCGAGATCACTAAGCCGAGATGATCCTCAAGGTTAAGTACTGAAAGGCTGAAGAACATGAACCCGTTAATCCGCCTCTGTGGGTTGAAAACGTCACCACGGCCTACGTGATCTGACAGGCCGTGCAGGAGGAACTGGCAGTGATACGTAAGCACTGCCGGTCGAAGGTGTTTTGACATGTATGCGAAACACCGGGGCAGCAGCGTCTATCACGCTTGCGTTGCTGACTTCTGCCAACTTGCGGCAAGCAAGGATAAAGAGTGCGACGGGCAGCCTCCTCAGTATGCCTGACTCCAGGCAGGTAAACCGGGGAAGGTCAGCGACGGATGTTAAGGGGGCATGGCTCCGATGACGCGCTGGCTGGCGGAGCTTCCGTAGTAGTCCGCGATGGGGAAAGCCCATTACATGGCGAAGGGAAGCAGTTTGAATGTGTTTGCGACGTGAATTAACTGACCTAACGAGGTGAAGACCTTTGATAATCAGCGAAATGCAACGCAAGCTTGCCACATGGGCAGCCACCGATCCGTCCCTACGGATTCAACGGCTGCTGCGTCTGATAACACAACCAGAATGGCTGGCTGAAGCGGCGCGGATCACGCTTTCATCAAAGGGGGCGCATACCCCCGGCGTTGATGGCGTGAACAAAACAATGCTACAGGCCAGACTGGCTGTTGAGCTGCAAATCCTCAGGGATGAATTACTCTCAGGCCACTACCAGCCCTTGCCCGCCAGACGGGTTTACATCCCTAAAAGCAACGGCAAACTGCGACCACTGGGTATCCCCGCGTTGCGGGATCGTATTGTTCAGCGGGCCATGCTGATGGCGATGGAGCCGATATGGGAGAGTGATTTTCATACGCTCTCATATGGCTTCCGGCCTGAGCGCAGTGTCCACCACGCGATCCGCACGGTGAAATTACAGCTCACAGACTGCGGTGAAACCCGGGGACGCTGGGTGATTGAAGGCGACCTGTCCAGTTACTTCGACACCGTACATCATCGACTGCTGATGAAGGCTGTACGCCGCAGGATCAGTGACGCACGTTTCATGACTCTGCTGTGGAAAACCATCAAGGCGGGACATATCGATGTCGGTCTCTTTCGGGCGGCCAGTGAAGGTGTGCCACAGGGCGGTGTTATATCGCCGCTATTATCGAACATCATGCTGAATGAGTTCGATCAATACCTGCATGAGCGCTACCTGAGCGGGAAAGCCAGAAAAGATCGGTGGTACTGGAATAACAGTATCCAACGGGGCCGAAGTACGGCGGTCAGAGAAAACTGGCAGTGGAAACCCGCGGTGGCGTACTGCCGCTATGCCGATGATTTTGTCCTCATCGTCAAAGGCACCAAAGCACAGGCGGAAGCCATCAGGGAGGAGTGTCGGGGTGTGCTCGAAGGCAGTCTGAAACTCAGGCTGAACATGGATAAGACTAAAATCACCCATGTTAATGACGGCTTTATCTTTCTGGGGCACAGGATCATTCGCAAACGCAGTCGTTATGGCGAGATGCGAGTGGTCTCAACGATCCCGCAGGAGAAAGCCAGAAACTTCGCCGCATCGCTGACAGCACTGTTATCAGGCAACTACAGTGAAAGCAAAGTCGATATGGCTGAACAACTCAACCGAAAACTGAAAGGCTGGGCCATGTTCTATAAGTTCGTTGATTTTAAGGCCAAAGTCTTCAGTTATATCGACCGTGTCGTGTTCTGGAAGCTGGCTCACTGGCTGGCCCGCAAATACCGTACAGGTATCGCTTCCCTGATGAGGTGGTGGTGTAAATCACCGAAACCGGGTCAGAGCAAAACGTGGGTTTTATTTGGTAAAACCAATCACGGCAAGCTCAGCGGCGAAATACTGTACCGGTTGGTGGGGCAAGGCAAGAAGCTGTTCCGCTGGCGGCTACCCGAAGGTAATCCCTATCTGAGGACGGAGACCAGAAACACGTATACATCGCGCTTTACAGAAGTGGCAATGGCGTTCGCCAGCATTTAAATGGAGAGCCGGATGCGCTGAAAGGTGCACGTCCGGTTCGGGGAGGAGAGGCAGGGAAATAGTCCGACTACGCCCTGCCTCTTACTCTACTCTGGACAGGCAAGCGTTGGGCTTACCTTGCTGTTGTTCTCGATCTGTTCGCAAGGAAACCTGAGGGTTGGGCAATGTCATTCTCACCGGACAGCAAGCTGACATCAAAGCGCTGGAAATTGCGTGGGAAGCTTGCGGTAAACCCGCCGGAGTGATGTTCCACAGTGACAGTAATAATGCCGGTGTCAGTCTTTACCACCACTCAGTTTGCCGTTTAACCCGATTGGTGTGATTACTGATGCAGTGAAGACCTTTCCGCATCACATCACTACAAATATTGATTTTTGATTGTTGGATTCGCACCAGATTTCACCTCTGTAGGGTATTCAAAAATGCTCAGTTATTACTGATGCCTAAACTGCAGCGTTGCGGGCAGGTAGCGTTGTAGCGTTTCGGGCGTATCGCCCTCGATCAATTGGCTTATCAGATCATAGCAGTGCCAGGCCAACTGGCGGTTATCCTGCTGTACGGTATCGATACGCAGCGACAGCGAATCATAAAGATAGTGATCGTCAAAGCTCGTCAGATGGATATCTGAGTCGAGTAAATGGTGCTGGCTCATATAGCGCAGTACCCCTTCGAGCAGTCCACAGGCGGCAGTGAACAGCGCCTTAGGCGGCCGCCCAAGTCGCGCGCAGAGTGCGGCGAACATCTCATAGCCTGAGCTCGGGTGGTAGTTACCGTTAATCACCCATTCCGGGCGCAGTGCAATACCCGCCTGAGCCAAACCCTGCGTGAAGCCGGTCAGACGATCGCGTGAAGGCGACAGACGCGACTGACCGCCTAAAAACCAGAACTCATCGCTATGCTTAGGTGCAATGCGGGAAATCAGTTCCGCCGTTGGGGTAATCGAATCAGTCATCACCAGCGGCAGCAGGCTTTCATTAGGACAACGGTCAAACAGCACTACTGGCAGTTGTTGGCTGAGCTTAAGATAGTCGGCATCGTTGTGCATACATGAAGCGACGATCAGACCGTCAACCTGGCGGGAAATCATGTTATTGACCACCACGCTCTCCTGACCGGGGTTTTCATCAGTACAAGAGATCAATAGCTGGACGCCTGCTTCGCGGCACAGCATTTCCAGCTCATGTGAAAAGACCGCAAAGCCGTGGTTGGTGATCTCCGGCACCACCAGTCCGATGGTGTGGCTGCGGTTGTCGCGCAGCGAGCGGGCGTGAATGCTTGGCTGATAGTGCTGCTCACGGGCAATCGCCAGTACTCGCTCACGCGTTTCCTGCGCCACACGCAGCTCCTTACCACGACCGTTCAGTACTAGGCTGGCGGTCGCTTTTGAGACGCCAGCCTGTTCGGCGATATCTTTAATGGTTACGCGTTTAGTTTTCATTACGACGCCATGAGCTTGAGGCAAAACGCTTATTCTACCATGCAAGTTCGCAGCGGCCAGTAGCAGAATGCGTCCGGTGTGATGCCAGAGAACATTAGCTGCCCTGAACAGGCCGGGAAGTAGCGGCAGCTCATCACTCCTTCGCCGCCGTTGATGAAAATCTCCACGCTAGACTGGTCGATGAAAATATGCAGCGAGCGGACGTCTCCGCGCCAGTAACGATAATGCTTCTCGTCGCTGGCCAGACTGGGTCGGGCCAGGCGGATCCCGCTGGCATCGCGTTCAAGGATTAATGCGCCGTCAAAATCGAGGCTCAAAATATCGTCCCCAGTGGTTTGTAGAACGATTTCCATCGGTGCCAGCGGCAGGGAGTTCCCTGCCCAGCCGTGCGCTTCGCCGCGCAGGGCGCTCAGCTCTCGTAGAGGACGTTGGTATAGCTGACCATCGATAAACTCCAGCTCACGCAGGCAGGTCATCTGATGGATCCAGCCGTTGGTGAGGGTCGGTTGAAGCATCTCTTCGCCCTCCGGCACGCCCATCCAGCCGACCAGCAGACGGCGGCCATCACTGGTAAGCATGGTTTGCGGGGCGTAGAACTCAAACCCTGCGTCCAATTCGTGCAGTTCGCCATGCTCGAAGGCCGCGCGGTGGTAGTCGAAATCGCCGCTCATCCACACTGCCGGGTAGGTGTTGAGATAGCGCTCTTTCTCACGAGGCACGCCCTGCGGGCAGCAAATCAGGACATGCTGGTCGCCGAGGGCAAACAGGTCCGGGCATTCCCACATATAGCCCGCGTCGTCCAGGCCATTGATGCCATAACCGGCGATTTCGCCCTGACTCGTCCACTCATGAAGGTCCGCTGAGCTGAATAACAACACCTTGCCACGCTTTTGCAAATCCTGTGCGCCCAGCACCATGTACCAGCGACCTTCGTGCTGCCAGACTTTCGGGTCACGCACGTGGCCGGTATAGCCCTCCGGCAGCGGTAATACCGGGCCGAGTTTGGTAAACGTGCCGTCGGCATTTTCCGTCGCCAGGCACTGCCACGCGGTTCGGCTGCCGTCGTCAAATTTTACGTTGCCGGTATAGCACAGGGTGAGCGTGCCCTGACTATCCACGGCGCTTCCGGAGTAGCAGCCGTTGCGGTCATACTCTTCATCCGGCATGAGCGCGATCGGCTCATGTTGCCAGTGCAGCAGGTCGGCAGAGCTCCAGTGCCCCCAGCACTTGAACTTATGATCGCAGGCGAGCGGGTTCCACTGATAAAACAGGTGATAACGTCCGGCAAATTCAATAAAGCCGTTGGGATCGTTCATCAGCCCGGTCACCGGCGCATGGTGCCAGCGGGGATAGTGGCTGTCGGCCAGCGCGCGCGGCTGGCCCTGCATAACAGCCTGCAAAATCGCAGGCAGGCGTGATGGATGTGACATTATTCAGCGTCCGTTTTGTATTTCAGTACCAGGGAGACGACAAAGGCGACGCCAAAGGCGATAACCATCCCGATAATGTAGTTCAGCAGCGAGCTGGCCTGCACGATAGCCATGCCAGGGATAGCCGTCAGGCCCACCGCGGTCATGTAAACATGCATGGATACCACCCACGCGCCGCCCACCGCGCCGCCAATCAGGGCTGCGATAAACGGTTTTACAAAGCGTAAGTTAATACCAAAAATCGCCGCTTCGGTGATGCCGAGCATGGCAGAAAACGCCGAGGGCAGGGTAATGGCTTTGATTTTGGCATCTTTCGTTTTGAACCACACCGCCAGACAAGCACCGCCCTGAGCGACGTTGGCCATCGCCCAAATCGGCAGCAGGAAGTTGACGCCGATGGATGGGTTGCCCAGCAGTCCCGCTTCGATGGCGTGGAAGCTGTGGTGAATACCGGTAATGACGATAACCGAATAGAGACCGCCAAACAGCAGTCCGGCCAGCCAACCGGCGTGGGTAATCAGGGTGCTAAGGACAAACGAAATACCGTCGCCAAGCGCGCGACCAGCCGGGCCGATAATCAGCAGGGCGATAAAACCGGAAATGATCACCGTCAGGAACGGCGTCAGGATCAGATCCAGTGCATCGGGGATCACGCGACGCAGCTGTTTCTCAACGATGCTCATAAACCACACCGCCAGCAGCACCGGGAACACCGTGCCCTGATAGCCGATCATGGCAATCTCAAGGCCGAAGAAGTTCATGGTGTGGAAACCGGCGGCCACACCCCAGGCGTTGGTGAGCGCCGGGTGAGTCAGGATGCCGCCAAGCGTCGCGCCAAGATAAGGATTACCACCGAACTCGCGGGCGGCGGTGAAGCCAATCAGGATCGGCAGAATAATAAACGCCGCTGAGCTGCACATATCCAGCATGATGTAGATGGCGTTACCCGGGTCGACCCAGCCGTACGTTTTAACCATCCCCAGAAGGCCCATCAACAGGCCGGAGGCGACGATAGCCGGGATGATCGGCACAAAGATGTTCGACAACAGGCGGGCAATGCGCTGGAAAGGATTCAGTTTTTTCGCCGCAATGTCGGCAGCTTCCGATTTGCTGGATTCGCCAATCCCTGCCGCCTGGATAAAGGCGGCGTAGACTTTGTTCACCACCCCGGTGCCGAAGATAATCTGCATCTGTCCGGCGTTACGGAAACAGCCCTTCACCCCATCAATTTTGCCGATGGCCTGCTGATCGGCCAGTGAGTCATCGACCAGCACCAGGCGCAGGCGTGTGGCACAGTGCGCGGCGCTGGCGATATTTTCCTTGCCTCCCAGAAGCGGAAGTAGCGAGCGGGAAATCTGTTCAAAATCCATAGTACCCTCTGAATGCGTATTGATTTTCGAGTTGTCGTCCCGTGGTAGCCGGAGCGCATTCTCTTCGTTGTTATTGTGTCCGGGGCGACGAAACGTATTTTGTCGCCCCGGCGGTTACTGTCGCCAGGTGTTAACCATCAAAACCAGGTTTCCATCTGCATCCCGAACGACCATTCGCCGCCCGATTTAAAACCACTGCTGCCCAGCGCGTCATCGCTGGCGTAATTATTGAGTTTTTTGCTCCAGTCCATCCACGAGGTGTAAAGACGGATTTCAGGACGGCTGAAGAAATCGCCGATGTCGCCAACCTTAAAGGTCGGGGCGAAGGTGAGCTTGTAGAAGCTGCCGTTTACCGCATGGCGATCGTTATAACCTTCAGGTTTGAGATCCATATACTGGTAACTGCCTTCATAAGCGAGGGCGAAGTTTTGATTGATCTCCTGGATCAGACGCATGTTGAGGGTTGCCCACTGGTAGCTGTCGCCATCGACATAACGGTCTTTACTGGTTTGTGCCAGTATCGCCGGGGCGATAAACCAGTTCTTGCTCAGTGGCGTGGTGCCGTAGCTGGCGAAGCGCCAGGTGTTAGCCCCCGAGCGTAACGCGCCGTCAGAGCCGACACCTTTAACTTCGGCACCCAGTCCGTGACCGTAGAGCAGGGCGGTTTTGCTGGCACCTTCACGCAGGCCGTAAAAACTGTCGTTGTGCAACCCGAGCAGCGCATGTACACCGGTATTTGCCGCATCGCCTTTGACCGGATTACCGTTGGTATCCTGGCGTTCGTCGTTGTCTTTTGCCCGCATCCCGCTGACCATCATCTGCACCGGCCCGATGAAATTGTTCATGCTGACGATGTAGTTCTGCACACTGTTGCTGGTATCAGCAATATCGCCGAAGTTACGCCCGTAAAGAGAGAAGTTGCTGCGAACGCTGTCGTTCCACCTGACATCGTAAATACCGCCGCCGGTACCGGCGAGGAACACGACATCCGAGTCGATCCAGTGAATGTCAAAGTTATCCCGGTCAAAGCGTTTCCCGGCCCACAGGGTGGAGCCTTTAAACGGCCCGTCGAAGGTGGGCAAGTTGCCCAGTTCAACAAAGGCCTGACGCACGTTCAAATCACTGGTGCTCGCCGTCCAGTCGTTATAAGTGGTTTGACCGTCGGCGACCATGACTTTGAAGCGGGTCGTTGCCCCGTTATCCAGGGTCTGCTTATGTTCAAGATTCATTTCAACATAGGTATCGGCCTGGTTTCCCAGGCGGCCAATAGCCCCACCGGTTTCCCCTGCTGGCGTCATGTAGGCTCCGGATTTGGTGCTGGCGCCGGAGTCATTCATTATCACGCCGGAGCGGGCGTAGCCGTGGAACTCAAACCCGCTTTTCTCATCGGCTTTTTTCTCCAGTTTGGCGGTACGCTGAGCCACTTCCTGAGTGCTGTCCTGGGTTTTTTGTTGCTGTGTCGTGAGCTGCTGTACTTTCTTCTCTGCCGACTCTGCGCGGGTTTCTGCCGTTTGCGCTCTGTTTTCGGCATCCTGTAAGCGTTTTTCCAGCGCAATTAAACGGGCTTCGATACTGCTGAGATCCGTTTGTGCATGGGCTGAGGCGGCGCCGGTTAGCAAAGCGATAAGAACCGCGAGTGTGCTTTTTCTGAACATATTGATTGCATCCCAAAAGGAAAATAAAAAATTGTGTGTTTTTGCTAAACCGGTTTAGTTGCAATGTTAAGCACGACATTTAACATTTTGAAATTGATTTTGCTAAACCGGTTTAATAAGTGTGATGGATGCAACAAAGTGGACCGCGTACGACGGTATTTAGGATCAAATCTGGCGGTGTAGATCGCGCTGGTATGGCAGGGCAGTCATCGCGCCTTTCGCCAGGGTTGCCAGGGCACCGCAGGTTTGCGCCAGAGCGAGCGTTGGCTCCAGGGCATTGATATCCGCCGGCATCCCGTTGGCAGCAAGGCTGGCAAGCAGTCCGGCGACAAACGCATCGCCCGCACCGGTGGTATCCACGCTGACAACCGGTTTAGCGCTGAAATGGATAAACTGCTGCTGGAATGCGGCGATGACGCCCGCTTTACCCTGAGTCACCAGCAGTAATTCAGGCTGATAACGCTCAGTGATGCTGGCGATCCCCTGCGCGATATCATTACTCCCGCTGATGAGTATCAGCTCTTCTTCGGACAGTTTCACCACGTTCGCCAGACGCAGGGCGCGGTCGAGACAGGCGTGCAACAGGTTCTGATCTTGCCAGAGATCCAGGCGGATATTAGGGTCAAAGCTCACCCGGCCACCGGCACGTTTGATGTTCTCCATAGCCGCGAAGGTAGCACTGCGGCTGGGCTCGGCGCTGAGCGCGATGGAGCAGATGTGCAACCACTGTCCGGCGGCAAACTGTGGCAGGTCTTCTTCAGCCAGGAACAGGTCAGCGCTGGGGCGTACCATAAAGGTAAAGGTGCGTTCACCTTGGTCATCAAGGTCGACCACCACAGTGGACGTGCGGTGATGATCGTCAAGATACATATGGCTGACGTCGACCTGCTCCTGTTGCAGGGTATGACGCATGTAGCGGCCAAACGGGTCACCGCCGACGCGGCCGATAAATCCGCTGTTGCCGCCAAGGCGGGCAACCCCTACCGCCACGTTAGCCGGCGCGCCTCCAGGGCACTGTAGCAAGCGCCCTTCACTCTCCGGTAGCAGGTCCACCACTGCGTCGCCCAGAACCCAAACTTTTGCTTTCATGCTAAAACCCTCCAAGGCTAAACTTAATTAAACCGGTTTAGCATATTAAATCACAGTGAATGAGTGGGGGAAAGTTCCAGCCGGAAAAGCACTGCTCAGGGCATAAAAACGTGAGCCGCCTTACGAAATAGAATTGATTCGACAGCTGTGAAGACTTACGTCCTGGACACAAATGGATCCTGGATAAATTACCATGCAACTTGATGAAATTATCATGTTTTATCTTATTTACAGATAAATCAAAGGGCTTTTAACACCACACTTCTTGGCATAATGGTTAAGTGTAGTAATGCTCGCTCTGGATGGGTTTGCTTCTATGCTGCGCAGGTATTTGTAAGAAATACCCATTCTACTGGCGAGTTGTTGTCGCATCAGGCCAGCGAAACTGCGCAATTTCATCAGCGTTTCTGGAGGGTTTCCTTTAAAACTTCATCGACAAAACCGCTTTTTACCGTAGATACAGTAAGTGCCTCTTCTCTGCCATTATCCCAGCATCCAAGGTTACCGGGTTCTGATGTAGTCTGCCGATATGCAAGAAATGCAACGGCATCATGCTGGTTATGATGCTGTTTAATCTTCATTGTCACATGGACTATTCAGGGAGCGACAAGCGCTCCCACATGAAAACAGAACCACTCGTTTCATTTACGTGCTTCCTCAAAAGTAATCTCATACCCAATACTTCTGATTTAGTAGGGTTCTGATCATATCATGCAGCTCGATTGCGCTCAATTTGACGGTTTTCATCTTTACACAATGCTCGGTTATGATACTTTGTGATAGGCATGACAAGATCTGGCCGTAATTTTTTAGAAGTGAGTTTGCCCGCCACTTCACGGGACAGCATACATCCGGATAAAACCGGTAACAGGAAAGGCTCCACGCTGCATACGGAGGAAACAGAATTAATGAATGATAAATTGCCGCCCTGCGCTGATACCAGGGTGGAACGTGTCCGTCTTAAAGATGGGGATTACTTTTTCCCTGCTGAACCCGCCATAAAAGCGGATTCTTTGCGGACAAAATCGCTCCTTCATCGTTTTAACCACACCGATCCTGCTCATATTGATTCCCGCCTGCTACTGATGAAAGAGTTGCTGCCTGAATGTGGGGAAGGGGTATCTGTCACCACGTCTTTCCACTGCAGCAGGGGGTATAACATTCGTAAGCGTCGTCTCAGCACCGTCTGGCAGATCCTGAAATTCCTGAGAGGATAGTGGACACCAAATATGGTGGACACTATCCATGAAATCATTAACCACAGTGCGTAAAAAAAGCCCTAATTATCCCGTTGAGTTCAAAATCAAAATGGTTGAACTCTCGCATCGACCAGATATCCGAGTCTTTGCGTTTGCCAGCGAGGATAAGGAGTACCAACCGTTACTCGATGATATTCTGGATGGTCCAATGGTTGGGCGTTTTGATACTGAGGAAGCCGGAAAGGCTTTGATCGATGGTGGATTGATTGAGCGTTTGATGTCAACTATCATGCCCTTTATCACTTCAGAGGCCCCTCTACCCGATACGCATCTACGTCGGGAAACAACCTGGTATTATCCACTGGAAGCTATTCGCGAAACTGTTGTAAATGCACTGGCTCATCGTGACTGGACACGCTTTGTTGAGATAGAGATTGGCTTGTATAGCAATCGATTTGAAGTTATTAGCCCAGGGGCGCTGAATAATTCGATGTCGATTGAAAAGATGGTTACAGGTCAGCGATCACCACGCAATACGATTATTATGGAAGTCTTACGTGATTATGGTTACGTTGATTTCAGGGGGATGGGAGTCAGGACAAAGATTATTCCACTAACACAGGCCATGAGTGGCCAACTCCCTGAGTTTACTGCAACAGATGATTACTTGAAAACAATACTTTATCGCTCACCATCTTCTTGATATATAAGGTCTGGCCTTTCCATCCATAAGAAAGGCCATTGCTGTAAAAAATAAATTACCCGCGACTGCAGCCGAAGCTACGGTCGCCATCTCCATATGCTTTTGTATCGAGTTTAGCTAGGTAGTCGAAGCGATTCAGTAATTTATTGTATTCTCCTTCAAAGTTAAAATCATTGACGTCTAAAATATAACGACAATTTTCAGGGTAGTGAACCAATCCCGGATAATCATCCAGTTCCAATCCCAGTGCGCTATACCATGCTCTTACAATCATCATCCTTAAATTTCTTTCAGCCTCATAATCACCTAAATGGTAATAAGCATCTTTATTAAAAAAAAGACCAAGGTGAAAGTGACATTTTCCTTCTTCGGAAAACTCCCGTGCCCAAACATGACGAACACGGTTTGGATATATTCTTTTGCCGTTAGCTGCTCTGGTTCTCTCATTGGCCTCCAACATGGCATTTAATGCATTACGGAAACGGGATATGGCACCAGGCTCTAGATTAGGAAAACAGCAAACAGTGTCACCTCTGTCTAAAATGGGTGGATAATGAACATCAACACGTAACGCCATTGTTCTGGGGAATTCACTGATAGCATCATTGACGACTCGTTCAATATGTTTTTTATAGGCGAGCACATGCTCACCATGGGAACCATGATATAATTCCATGTTTCGATCCTGTCGTTAGCCCTACGGCTTTGGATAGCCGTATATAGTAATATGATCAGACATAGCTGAATGTCTGTGGTTAGTTATATTAATTAACTGTTAATAGTAATGACTGTTATATAATACCTTTCCAACAATAAAACTTGTTATCAACCCATTACCCATGCAGTAAAATAATTAAAAAGCAACTCTGCAATTATAATCACCCAAAGATGCCGTTATCCCAGTGTCTTTTTACCGTGGAAATACTTATTCCTAAGATCTTTGCCACCTTGGATTGAGAGTAATGCTTAGCCTTCTCACTCTGAATTAAATGGGAATATTTACTTCCTTCAGGCCTTCCTAGAATTTTCTTTGATTTTGCTTTGTTAGTAGGCATCTTTTACCCTCATCAAGCTATTAGGTACTAACTCCATACTGTCGAGATGTATACAACTAAGTGGTTATGCTTAACATTGGTATCAGAAAGTATGGCTTACTTCACCGTTAAAGGGGTTAATAATGATGGCATCTCCTCCTTTCATCGCCTTTTGAGGTGTATCGCCTTCGGCAATCACAGGGACCATTACCGCTAGATCATTTGTGTAATAAATTGGTATCCAGCAATAGCATGATTGTTTAGGGGGAGTTTTATTTCTTTTCAATACTGCTTCAACTCCAAATGTAATAAGTTCAAAGATTGGCATAATCACAATGCTGCTCAAATCAAAAAAACAACCATCGTAGACTGTTTCCTTTATCAGTATGATATTAGGGAAGGTGCGAACAAGTTCCTGATATGAGATCATCATATTCATCCGGAGCGCATCCCAGAGGGACATCATGAGCC
>NZ_JAOWHW010000119.1:0-2985 GCF_030332425.1 Citrobacter sp. Cpo142 | reverse complement strand
AGATACGCCCAGCGGCCATTGACCTTCACGTAGGTTTCATCCATGTGCCACGGGCAAAGATCGGAAGGGTTACGCCAGTACCAGCGCAGCCGTTTTTCCATTTCAGGCGCATAACGCTGAACCCAGCGGTAAATCGTGGAGTGATCGACATTCACTCCGCGTTCAGCCAGCATCTCCTGCAGCTCACGGTAACTGATGCCGTATTTGCAGTACCAGCGTACGGCCCACAGAATGATGTCACGCTGAAAATGCCGGCCTTTGAATGGGTTCATGTGCAGCTCCATCAGCAAAAGGGGATGATAAGTTTATCACCACCGACTATTTGCAACAGTGCCTAAAAAACCACGTTAAGAAGATACTTCATTGTTTATATTAATATTTAAAGGGCGAAGCTCTCCCTTCAGAATATCCTCCGGCAGCGTGAATGTGTAATGCCCCAGCATATTGATATGCCCGTGCATCAACGGTGACAGCCGGGCAATATGTTCATCATCCGGTGTTTCGCCCGTGGTTGTCCTTATATGCGAAAGTGCTTCCTGCATATAGAGTGAGTTCCACAGCACCACGGCGTTAGTGACCAGACCCAGCGCGCCCAGCTGGTCTTCCTGCCCCTCGCGGTAACGCTTCCTGATCTCACCGCGCTGACCGTAACAGATGGCTCTGGCCACAGCATGACGGCCTTCTCCCCGGTTCAGTTGCGTCAGAATACGGCGGCGATAATCCTCATCATCGATATAATTAAGCAGGTACAATGTCTTGTTGACCCGCCCGACCTCCATGATCGCCTGCGCCAGCCCTGACGGGCGGGTACTTCTGAGCAGAGAACGGATAAGCTCCGATGCGTGGATGGTGCCCAGTTTCAGGGAACCGGATGCCCGCATCATTTCATCCCAGTGGTTTTCAATCCTGGTTAACTCCACGCATCCTCTTGCCAGTTCATCTAGTGCGCCGTAATGGGCGTTTTTGTCGATCCGCCAGAATACGGCTTCACCGGCATCAGCCAGCCGGGGAGAAAACTGATATCCCAGCAGCCAGAACAGGCCAAAAATGATGTCACTGGCACCGGCCGTGTCTGTCATAATTTCGACCGGATTCAGCCCTGTCTGCTGTTCCAGAAGACCTTCCAGCACAAAAATGGAGTCGCGTAATGTGCCGGGAATGACAATACCGTGGAACCCGGTGTACTGATCTGAAATGAAGTTGTACCAGGTGATGCCACGCCCTGAACCAAAATATTTTTTGTTCGGTCCGGCGTTGAGCGTTTTCACCGGCGTGACAAAGCGCATGCCGTCAGCTGAAGCCACCTCGCCACCGCCCCAGTGGCCGGCAAGCTCCAGCGTGGACTGAAAATCAACCAGCCGGGCATTGGCGCTGACCAGTGTTTCTGCCCGGAGGTAATTCTGTTTCACCCAGCTGAGCCGGTGGCGGGTCAGTGCCGGTATATTGTGTTTTATCAGTGGCTCATGCCCGATATTACAGGCCTCGGCCAGCAGAACGGCACACAGGCTGACGTGAAGATCCTTTGCTCTGGCTTCTGATTCACTGACGTGCGTAAACTCACGGGTAAAACCGGTTCTGGCGTCGATTTCGAGCAGCAGTTCGGTTAAATCCACGGGCGGGAGAAGCTGTTTCACCCGGCTGCTCAGCTGTGTCAGCGCAGGCGGCTCATCGAGTTTTTCCAGGCTGCTGACAGTCAGGGAAGGATACTTACCGTTATGACAGATGCTCACGGCATCATTACAGTCAAAGCGACGCGATACCGTTTTCCAGGTCTCATCCAGTTGCGCTGCCAGCTGTTGTACCGCTTTTCTGCCGTCAGTGGGGTGTCCCAGCGCACGACAGACGGCCACACGCTGAGCCTGCCATTCCCTGCCCTGAAGCAGCTTCCGGCGCGGATCGCCCCAGCGGTCGCTGTTTTCCAGCCAGATATCACGACGACGCAGTGCATCCTGAAGACGTTCCAGCAGGCACAGTGAGTAGCCGGCGCGTTGTATACGGCCATCAGTATCATAGACCAGACGTTTCCAGGGGCCGGTGATGATGTGTTCAGGCGCATCGTCCAGTATGCGTTTTTTCGAACCGTTCAGTTCGGTAAGGTAATGGACAGCAGCCAGGGTATGCTCACCGTCAGGAGCGGCACAAAAGTGCAGGTCGCGCAGAAGCGCAGGAAGGAAGCGCTTCACCCGGCCGTACTGCTCCACCATTTCATCCTGAAAATTTGTATTATGCGGGCGGGCCAGCTCATTAACTTTATCAACAGACTCCGCAATCCTTGCGACCGGCACGCTTTTGAATATGGTCTTTCGCAACGCACTCTCATCAGTATTTTCGTCAAGCAGAAGCGCACAGGCCCGCGCCAGCAGTAGTGCTGCCCGATCGAGATCTTTCAGCGTCCTGAGCCGCTTTTTCTGCCCCGTTTTCTTTGCCTCACGGGCGATGTCCAGGATCAGCATATCAAGCACATCAACGGCTTCATCCAGGGCGGCTATTTCCTGCGCTTTAACAAATGCGGTCAGCACAGCCAGCCGCCGTGCTTCTGGCATTCTGGTGATATACCTTGCTGATGCCATGCCGGCGTAGCGGGCCAGATTACGCAGTTGTATGGCCGGCAGCCCGCTAAAATTCAGCCGGGAAAACTCCAGGTTTCTCAGTCGGGTATAACGTTCTAGCGCTTCCGTAAAAGACGGCCCACTAACCGTTACAGGACCTTTGCGTAGCTGCTCCATAACCGACATCCGCTGCCCTTCAGGGATCTCAAGTAACCCTGCCAGTTGTGCGGTCTGCCAGCTGTCAGGTAGCGATGCCAGCTTTCGCCACAGGCGGCGATTTGCCCGCTCACGGATTTCACCAATGATCCTGGTCAGGGTGGACGCGGCGGGCAACAGCACCTTGTGCTGAAGCAGCCAGGCACTGTTGCAAAGTTAGCGATGAGGCAGCCTTTTGTCTTATTCAAAGGCCTTACATTTCAAAAACTCTGCTTACCAG
>NZ_JAOWHW010000118.1:0-83148 GCF_030332425.1 Citrobacter sp. Cpo142 | reverse complement strand
CAGAAAGCCGGGATCGCGTCTTTCTGCCCCTACAACATTGGTCCCGGAAAATGTTTCCCGTCTACGTTCTATAAGCGCATCAATGCTGGCGACCGTAAAGGGGCCTGTGATGCTATTCGCTGGTGGATTAAAGACGGCGGGCGCGATTGTCGCCTGACCAAAGGCCAGAAAAATGGCTGCTATGGGCAGGTAGAGCGACGGGACCAGGAAAGTGCGCTGGCATGCTGGGGGATAGACCAGTGAACCTGCGCTATCAGTTTATTGCCATTTCGCTGCTGGTGGCCGTTGCATTCATCGCGGGTAGTGTATGGAGCAGCCGCGGTTGGGAAAAGAAGTGGGCTGACCGTAATAGCATGGAATCTTCACA
Source organism: Citrobacter sp. Cpo142 (assembly GCF_030332425.1). Taxonomy (NCBI): domain Bacteria; kingdom Pseudomonadati; phylum Pseudomonadota; class Gammaproteobacteria; order Enterobacterales; family Enterobacteriaceae; genus Citrobacter; species Citrobacter sp. Cpo142. The sequence goes on along the minus strand of NZ_JAOWHW010000118.1, from coordinate 82,781 downwards.
GGAAGCGAACGCGCAGACTGCCGCACGCTGGATTGAACAAGGGCGCATAATTGCCCGTGATGAGGCTGTAAAAGATGCACAAGCACAAGCCGCTAAATCTGCTGCCACTGCTGCTGGCTTGTCTGCCACTGTTAGCCAGCTGCGCACCGAAGCAACAAAACTCGCTACCCGCCTGGACGCCGCAAAGCACACCGCAGATCTTGCCGCTGCCGTCAGAAGCAAAACAGCCGGAGCCGACGCCGCAGTGCTCGCCGACATGCTCGGACGCCTTGCAGAAGAAGCTCGATATTATGCTGGACGAGCTGACGAAAGCTACCGCGCTGGAATGACGTGTGAGCGGATTCATGACTCGGTGAGAGAGTCAAATAGCCAACAATGAGCTTCGCAATCAGCAGTCGCCAGATGAAAGAGAATAAGCATGTACTGGCTGTTGAGCATGAGTACATTATGCATCCACATTTGCTAGTTGGATGACAGAAATTGGTTAATAATTGAACGGAATGCGGTATGATAAACCACATTCATTAAAAGGTCAGCCATCATGTCATTCTTCGATTACGCAATGCAGCGTGTTGGGCTTGTAGCCAATATGACTGTCACGTGTCCGATATGTGGACATAAATCTACTCAGTCGACCACGAAAGTACGTCAGCAACAGGTATTACTTTGCCCAAAGTGTAAATCGCTTTTTATCATTCACAGGTAGTCGGTCGCGATACAAATAACCCTAGGCCTCGCAATAGCGGGGCTTTTTAACAACTGAGGTATGCGCATGACAGTAGTTCTTACAGCTACGCAGATTGAAGACCTGGCAGCATTCGCGAAAGAAGATGGCCAGCCACAATACACTATCACTACCGGGACAATCCCTGAGTTCGAAGCTGATGATGGTGAGGTTATCCCCGAATATAAAGGACTACTCGCTTACTCAGATTCACTGGATCACGGTGTATTGCAGCTTGACGACTAACGGCATTACAGCAGGCATTCCATGAGTGTCTGCGATAATGACAAACAGGCAGGTGATCAGATATGGCAAAACCGGACTGGGGAGCACTGCAACACCAGTTCCTCGCCGAGCATGCTAAATCCGGTATTTCCCCCAAAGACTGGTGTGAAGCGCAGGGACTGAATTACACATCTGCGCGGCGCTATATCAAAAAGCCAACTGCGCAAAAAACTGCGCAGAAGAAAGTGCGCAATGCGCAGACTGAACAAGCCCCTACCACTGCGCAGTATGAGCAATCCTCAACTGATGCGCAGACCGATATACAGGAAAGTGCGCAACCCTTCAACCTGCGCAATTACGGCCTTAACGATATGCAGATCAGGTTTGTCGAAGAGTATCTTCTCGATCTGAACAGGACCGCTGCATACAAGCGGGCTGGCTACAAAGGCGAAGGCAATACGGCTTACGTTAACGCCTCTCGATTGCTAAGAAATGCTAAGGTCAGCCAGGCAATCCGCGACGCGCTGGATGAACGTTCGCGAAGAGTGAAGGTAACGCAGGACGAAGTGTTGAAATGGTGGTGGGACATTGCGACGGCAGACGCTACGCAACTGACTGAACATCACCGCGGCTGTTGCCGTTACTGCTGGGGGCTCGGTTTTAACTACCAGTGGCGCGATGCAGTTGAGTTTGAGGAAGCGGAAGAAAAGGTTAAGGGGAAGGAAGGTGCCATACAGCCTAAGGATACGGGCGGCTACGGCTACGACGGCACACTGGACCCGAACCCGGATTGCCCCCGCTGCAATGGCGTTGGTCTGAGCCGTTCTGTTTTCCACGATACGCGAGATTTGAAGGGTGCAGAACGCCGACTTTTTGCCGGGATTAAAGAGGGCAAATTTGGTCTTGAAATGATCACCCGCAATCAGGATGAGGCTATGAAGATGGTCGCGCAGCACCTCGGCATGCTGAAAACCAAAACTGAGTTAAGTGGCCCGAATGGTGAGCCCATACAGCATAATCACACAGTAAGCGCGGAGGATCTGACTGATGAGCAGCTCGCCGCAATTATCGCTAGTAAGTAAGCAGGAAGCAGCGGCAGAGTTACTCAAACGACGTAATGCCCGGGCCAGCCTTCACGACTTTATTCAGTACATCAACCCCGAATATATAACCAGCAAGTTCTCGCAAACGGTTTGCGACGCTCTGGATCAGTTCCTGCTGGATATGATGAATGGAGTGCGCCCGATACTGATTCTCGGTGCGCCGCCGCAGCATGGTAAATCGGATATCGTTTCGCGTTACCTGCCAGCGTATTTCTTCGGAAAATATCCTGAAATGCGCGTAGGTGCGCTGTCGTATTCTGCTGACCTGGCTGGAGACATGAACGCTGATGTTCAGCGGATTATGTCTACACCTGAATACCGCAACATATTCCCTGGAGCATGGCTGGGCAATAAGCCCGCTGATGGCGTGGCGGTGAAGCGCAACACCGACGAATTCGGAATTGCCAACCATAAAGGGACGTATGTCTGTGCGGGCGTCGGTGGCCCGTTAACGGGTAAGAAAATCGATCTCGGTATCATCGATGACCCGATAAAAAACGCCAAAGAAGCACTTAGCCCGACAACTAAGAAATCTATCTGGAACTGGTACGTTTCCACGTTTAAAACGCGTCTGTCGAAAAACAGCGGCGAAATCATCATGGCGACCCGCTGGGCGACAGATGACTTATCCGGGCGTGTAGTGGAAATCACGCCGCGCGCTAAGGTGCTGGCGTTCCCTGCAATCAACGAGCAGGGCGAAGCGCTGGTGCCGGAGTTGCACCCGAAAGAGAAGTTGCTCGAAACCAAAGTCATTCTCGGGGATTACTTCTGGTCGGCGATGTATCAGCAGTCGCCAAAACAGGCTGGTGGCTCAATCTTCAAAGATGAGTGGATCAAGTATTACCTCCCGAAAGACTTGCCGACCAACTTCGATATTGTCGTCCATAGCTGGGATATGACCTTCAAAGACAGCGAGGGCACCGACTACGTTGTCGGGCAGGTATGGGGTAAAAAAGGCGCCAATGCTTATCTGCTTCACCAGGTGCGCGCGCGCATGAGCTTTACCGCAACGCTGAAAGCCGTTAAACGCATGGCCGACGAATACCCCAAAGGCCTGCGGAAGCTGGTGGAGGACAAAGCCAACGGACCGGCGGTTATTGATTCGCTGAAAAGCACCGTTGCGGGGCTTGTTCCTGTTGAACCGGACGGCAGCAAAGTTGCCCGTGCGCATGCGATCACCGCTGTATGGGAAGCGGGTAACGTTTTCCTTCCCCATAAAGACATCGCACCGTGGATCACCGAGACGGTCGAGGAAATTACCACGTTCCCTGTCGGCGCGAACGATGACGTTGTCGATGCAATGACGCAGGGGCTACGCGATTTGTATCAGAGAAAAACACTCAGCCCACTGGACATCATGTAATGACGAAAAAAAATATCGTTGGTCGTCTGAATGATGGCCTGGTTAGCTTAATGACTTCACTCGGCGAGAAGATCGGCGCGGTGCGGTATAGCAGCAGTAAGCCCGATGTGCCGGATAAAGAACTGCTCGCGATGTATAAAAAATCGTGGGTGGTGAAAAAGTACATCAACAAAACCGCCGACGACATGCTGAAGTTGCCCCGTAAATTTTCTGGCGATGTCGATAGCTCCATAACCAAGCGCATCGCAGACGCTGAAAAAGAACTGAAATTAAACGCAGTCTTTCACTGCGCGCTGGGATGGGCCTCTCTGTTGGGCGACTCGCTAATCGTGGCTATCACTGATTGTGCCGATGACCAGATCGCCTTGCCGCTCAATTTGCAGAGCGAAGATATCGTTAAATTTCTGGTGTTCCGTAAAGGTGAGTACACGCCGGACAGCAATGTCATTACCGACATACGTTCGGACTGTTTCGGTGAGCCGCTGACGTATCAACTTGATGTCGGGACAAAGCAACTCAGGTTTCACCACTCCCGCTGCTGCCGGACAAAACTGGGTAATCACAGCATTAAGGATCGGGCGAAGTTTGGCACGTCAGACCTTCAGGCGCCCTACGAGCATATCAAAACGTTCGATACCGCAATCCTCAGCACCGGTGACACCATCCAGGAGGCAAACGTCGATGTGCTGTTTATCCCCGGCATGAATAACCAGATCGCAGCGGGTCAGGAAGGGCAGGTGCGCGAATACGCCAGGGTGATGAAGGAAACTAAATCCTCGACCGGGCTGCTGCTAATTGACGCTGGTGATACAACAGCTCAAGGGCGTTACGAGCAGAAGAACGCGCAATTCACCGGACTGTCTGACGTGATCAGCAAAATGGCGATTGTACTGGCCGGGGCGCTGGACAGGCCCATAACGGTTCTGTTTGGTGAGTCTGCCAGCGGGTTCAGCAGCGGCGAGGAAGACAATAAATCCTATTACGAGACGATTAACGGTCTGCAGGAGTCCCGGCTTCGCCCTATGCAGGATTTCGCCGACCAGTTCACGCTGGATAAACTCGCCATTACGGAAAGCCTTACTTACGAATACCCGACAATCGACAGCATTAACGAGGCTGACGAAGCTAACCGGTTTAGCCAGTATGCCACCGGATTTAATACGCTGGTAACGGGTTCAATCCTGACGGAAGAGGTCGCCATCAGGGAGATGGTAAACCGGGGCGTACTGAAGACAGTCACCGAAGCAGAAATTAAGGCGATTGTCGCAGGGAGTGGCACATGGACCTGAAACAGCTGCTGGAGCGCAAACAGGGGCATCTTAAACCACGACGCCGACGGATGCGGCCACCAACCGCCAGCAAGCGCGCAGAGGTCTGGTATCGAGACAGGCTGATTGAGTTTGTCGATAGCATGCTTCAGACACTCCTGGATGAGCTGGACAAGCCCACACTCACCGATGCACCCGATACTACTCCTTTGTCGATTACAGCGCGCCTTGCGGCAGTCATGCAGCGATTAGCGAGCATTTCAATTCAGGAGGTCGCCGCCCGACTCTCTGCCGGGTTCGTTGCGCGGGCAAACCTGCAGAACAAAGAGCAGACGCAGCGCACTTTCTCTCAGGCTTTTGGGATTGACCTGACCGGGATGCTCGGCGATGGCGCGATAAAGCCAGAAATGGAAAAGGCACTAAGTGACAACGTTGACCTGATCACCTCCATCCATACCGACTTTATCCACGATATCGGCGCGGCGGTTTTCGAGAACATGAAAGACGGTGGTCGCCATGAAAACCTCATTGACCTGATTAAGGAGCGTGGGGAGGTCACCCGCAATCGTGCAAGGTTCATCGCTCGCGACCAGACCTCAAAACTGAACGCAGACCTGACTGAAGCGCGCAATGTGGCTCTTGGCCTTGACCTGTATGAGTGGGGCGGCACTGGCGACGAACGGGAGCGCGACAGTCATTCCGCGTTAAACGGCATGCTCTGTAAATACTCCGATCCGACGGTCTACTCAGACGACGGCGGAAAAACGTGGAAGAAACGCTCAACCATCGGGGCATTCATCGGTAAACCCGGCGAGGATTACCAATGCCGATGCCTGGCCCTCCCTTACGTCTCATGGGATTAATCAATGAAGTGGAAACGAACACCGCAGGGGTATGTGATTACCACTGCGACGATCACCCGCGCAGGGCCGATTGAATATTACGGTCACGAACTGGGATTAACTGGCAGCGATGCCAACAAAAAAATCACCGTTGTCCGCACCCTCGACGAATTATCAAAACCTGAAACACTCGCTTCATTCAATGGCCTCCCGTTCACCATAACGCACCCCGACGACGGGGAAGTCACCGCAGCAGACCACAAAGACAAAGCATCCGGTCATATCGCCAATACCCGTATCGAGGGTGGTGAGGTGGTCTGCGACGTTTTTCTGACGGATGCCGTTGCAATTAAGACGCTGGAAGAAACGGGGATTCGTGAAGTATCCGTTGGATATGAGCCTGCTGAACTCGAGGAAAGGGGCGGTAAGTATTACCACATCAACATTCGCGGCAATCATGTCGCGGGCGTGGCAGAGGGGCGCTACGGGCCTCAGTGTAAGTTAAACGACAAAAAAGGTAAGCCGATGTTCAAAACATTAACTGACGCCCTGAGTTTCCTGAAGGGCAAAAAACTGAAGGATGCGGACGGTGCAGCGCTAACTCCTGACGAACTGGTCGGCATGATCGCCGCGCTGGAAAAAGCACTGGCAGAACTCCAGGGGCAAGGGACTGACGAGGCGACGGCAAAGGCTCAGGAAGTGCTGGCGCAACTCGCTGACCTTAAAACTCAACTGGAAGGCATGACGGGGGCACCATCGCCGAACGATGAAGATCCTGCCGCTGGTGGTGACGACAAGGACGCGAAAATCACTGCGCTGGAAACCGAAAACGCCGATCTGAAAGCGAAGGTTAAAGCGCTGGAAGAAGAACTGGAGCAGCTGAAATCCGGCAACGAAACCAGCACCACACTGGCAGACGCGAAAGCCCGCTTCCCTAAAGTCAGCTTCAATGATGCCAAATCAGCGCGTGACGTGCGTGCCGCCGTACTGGTGAGCACTAAAGCATTTAACGATGCTGAGGTCAAAGCAATGACTGACAGCGAAGTCCGCGCGGCATATGCGGCTATTCAAGCCACCTCGAAGCCACGCAGTGAAATCGGTGCTCATCTGTTTAACGACTCCGCGAACAAAAGCACTAAAACCGCAACTCAACGCCTTGGGGGTAAATAACTATGGCTTTCGGATTTACTGACTGGGATGGTGCCGACGGCACTATTAAACCAGGTTCAATCAAACGCGCCTCCAGCTCTAACGATAAAGTCTGGGGGGAAGAGAACCTGACCGAAACGAAATTGCCCTACGGCACGTTCGTAGCTGTCAACCCGGACGGCGGCGTGATGCCTCTCGCAGCTGGCAAACGCATTCACGGGATTGTGGTGCGCGACATTTACGGTGATGGTGCACCGCACAATAAGCAGGTCAACGTAGGGCATTTTTCCCACGGCGATTGTGTTGGCGCGCTGACAGTCGATGACGCTGATTTTACTCGTGGCGCGGCGGCTTACATCGTGGCGACGGGTGCCGATGCCGGAAAGGTGACGACAGAAGCAGCCGGAAATATTGATTTGGGTTACTGGGTGGAAGATGTGAGCGCGGGTAATAACTGCGTGGCTATCACCCTGGGCTACGTACAACAGGCAGTTCAGCAGACGGAAGGAGCATAACCAATGCCTATGGAATCAGCAGATTTCGAAGAAGTGCTGCAGGAAGCGCTAACTGAGCGTGATATGCAGTTGCAAGAAAAAGAACTTCCAGAGATCAACATCGGTGAAGCCCTCCCGGTTAAAGACGGCCTGGATTTTTCTCTGGAATATGTGGATTTCGGCGTGTCAGAAGTGGTCGGGTCGGTTAAAGACGGCATCATTGGTAACAAAACCAACAGCCTGAAAACCATTGATAGTGAAATCGAATGGCTGAAAGCGCCTGTTGGCCAGTGGGCTAAAGCTGCAACCTGGACTCAGCAGGAACTGGAGAAGATCGCACGTCTGAACATCAACCTGCAGACCAAAAAGCAGGATGATCTGTATGCCAACGCCCTCGCTACCATTCAGTATGCCGGTTACGTCGGCCATCGCGGCGTTAAAGGTCAGGAAGGGTTGCTGACAGGGACGAAAGTACAGCTTATCACCGACACGTCAGGCAAAACCATTGCCGAAATGACCTCTGATGGGTTCGTGAAACTGGTGCTGGATGCTTATAACGCGGCATGGCGCAAATCCGGCTATCGTATCCAGCCAACGCATATCGCCATGGACGCCAGCGACTTTATGCTCGCCATGCAGAAATTCGACCCGAATCCGATTGTTGTGGGTACTGACCTGCTCCCGATTGCGGCGATGGATCGCATTATGGCGGCGCTGCGTAAGGCTTCTGGTAATGAGTCTTTCAACATTACTTTCGTGAAAGTCCCGAGCAATTACGCGGTAGGTATCAAATCGGGTAAAACCCGCCTGGCAATCTACACCTACGAAGCCGATTACATCGAAATGGAAGTGCATATGCCAGAACTGCTGGCAGCACGACAGCGTGATCTGCTGACCTATGAGTGTGGTTATCGCTCTGCCTTCGGTGGCGCGATGTGGAAACAGCCGCAGTCCGGGGTGTATGTGGATTACAAATCCTCTCCGGCAGAGTAATCACAGGGGGTAGCATGGAATTCACCGTTCGTTACCCCGAGTTCGCCAGTGTTGCCCCTGCACGCATAGAGGGGGCGCTACAGGATGCAGCTAACCAGATGAGCCGCAAGGTGTGGAACAAGCTCTACGAGCAAGGGCTTCATGCTTTAGCGGCGCATCTGCTGTATGCGGCTGGCGCGCTCACTCCCTCCGGAAGTAGTAACGGGAAACCCCTACAGACAATCACCAGCCGATCCGTTGCAGGTGTGTCTCTGGGCTACTCTGCGCCCGATGCCGGGTTTGGGGCCAGCCATGATGGATACGGCTCAAGCTCATTCGGTCAGGAGTACCTGAGGCTTCGTAAGCTGGTAGGTGTGCATGTACTGGCAATACGGTAGTTATCAGGGAGTGGTTTTTTATGACTCCGGAAGAAACGCTAAAGCTTACCACCGAATACCTGAAGAACCTGCAGGCGATGAAAACGCATTACGTTGCAGTAGGTTTGCCAGCGGGCAAGGTGGGAAATAAAACCCACGATGACGGAACATCGATAATTGAGATCGGGGCGGTTCACGAGTTCGGTGCTGAAATCGATCACCCTGGCGGGACGGGGTATATGGCAACCGGTGGAAAAGCTACGTTTACCCGCAATACCTTCATGGGTCCGGTTAGCGGATTTACAGCGGCTCACAAGATAACGATTCCTGAACGATCCTTTCTTCGCGCTCCTTTCACCCTCAAAAAGTCGGAAATTAACCGGGCAATCGAAAAGGCCTGTGAAGCCGTAGGCTCCGGGCGTATGGATGCTGACACCGCATTAAATTTGATAGGCGCGACGGCGCGAAATATCAGCGTGAAGGCCTTTGAGACTGCTGGGTATGGCACGTGGCCAGATATCACTGCTGCAACTAAAAAGGCTAAAGGATCGTCTGCGCCGTTAATTGATACAGGCGCCCTGCGTGGTGCCATAACGTGGGAGGTTCGTAAGTGAGCGACTTATCAGACCTTGATATGAGCGACGCGTTAATCGGCTGGGAACAGCCTGTAAAACTCAAAACCCGTACTGAAACCACCATCGATTTTGAACCGTCCGTGACTGTTAGCAGCCAGGACATTCTGGCGGTGGTGCAAAGTGCGAACAAAGAGAATCTGACGCTGGATAGCCTGGACTGGTCGAAAGAATATCTGCTGATTCATGCACGGCTGAAAATTGAAACCGGTCAGTTTATTGAGAAGGGAGGCAAGGATTACAAAGTCGTGTCCCAGGCCGATTTTATTGATTACGGATTCTGCGCTGTCATCGCCGAGGAAACCCGGCTCCCGCTACTGGTGCCAACGCCATGACACAACCCCACCTGAAAGCGGTCGCGCGTTTCGTGCGTGACCTTCTGGGCTACGACGAGCAGCTGATCAAGTTCGACCGTCGGAACGTACAGGCGTCCGACTTTTCCACAAGTTATGTCGTGGTAAATGGCTCACTACCGCAATCAGTGCTGGCCCGGGGCCAGGGCTTTAATGGTGACGCTGAAGTGATGACTTTTAGCGCCTCAGTGAGCCATGCGATTGTCCTGGAGTTTTACGGGGATAAGGCTTACGTCAACGCTGAAAGCTTCCTGATGCTGAGTGAAAGCCAGCACGCGAACGAACTGCGCCGCACGCATTCACTTACCATCATGGCCGTCTCAAACATCATCGATGTGGGGCAACTTCTGGGACAGTCCCACGGCAACCGTGTTCACCTGAGTTTCAATGTTCAGTATGCCCCTGCGCGGGACGTGCAGACACTGCGCATCGATACGCCGCAGTTTCAATTTTTAGAGGACAAGTAAATGTCGGCATCAATTAATAACGTCATTAATGTGACGCTTCTCGAAGAGGGACGGGCGGCGGCGCGAGATAACATCAACGTTTGCGCAATTCTGACCAGCCAGACGGGGGTATTGAGCACTGCTGAACGCTGGCGTTCATACAAAAGCGCATCTGCTGTCGAACAGGACTGGGGGGCTTCTTCAGTCACCGCAGCTTTTGCGAATGTGTTTTTCGGGACCAGTCCTAACCCGGTATCCGCGGGCGGCACGCTGATCGTCGGTTACTGGAACGCTGCCGGGGAAACGCTGCCTGCGACCAGCGGTGTACTGCGTGGCGGTGAGATTTCTCAGGCAGTCGTACTGCCAGCGTTACGCGAGAAGTCTGACTGGTCATTCAGTATTGAGATTGACGGCACTAAGCACGATGTGACTGAAATTAATGGCATGACGGCGACGACACTGGCAGATGTCATCGCCCAAATCCAGGCGAAAATTACGCCAGATGTTGCATCGGTTGTTTTTGATGGCAGCCGTATAGCGATTACCAGCAAATCGACAGGGACTAACTCTGTTGTTGGTTATCCGACAGTGCTGGATGGTGGCTCTTTTATTGGCGATCTGCTGGCGGTTGCGGAGGGTTCCGGCGCTTCGCTGGTAAACGGTAGCGCATCAACTGAGATTTCACCGGAAACACAACTGGAATCTCTCAGCAAACTCAAAGCGCAGGTCAACGTAAAAGGCGCGGCCTTCATCAACAAAATTCTCGATGCGCAGGTGCCGTTGATCGCTTCATGGGCTAAAGCGAACGCGGTAATCGTGTATGAGACATTTACCGGTTCGGCAGCTCTGGAAGTTGATCCGACTAACCCGGCATGGGCAGTAACACTCGCCAGCCAGAGTAATTTCCGCATGCTCTACAGCAAAGCAGGCAACCGGAAATTTGGTGTTAGCTATATGGCGCGCACGCATACCGTTAATTTCAACGGAGAACGCACTGCAATCACTTTGCACCTCAAAACGATGAACGTGCCGGCCGAAAGTTATGAGCAGACGGAGATCGACAAAGCGAAGCGTGTAGGTCTCGACATCTACACCACGATTAAAGACGTTCCCTGCGTGCTGTCGAGCGGTGCTAATGATTTTGTCGACAACGTCTATAACCTGATGGCCTACGTTGACGCAGTGCAGACGGATTCCTTCAACCTCCTTAAAACCACGCCGACTAAAGTCCCACAAACCTATTATGGCGTTGATCAGTTAGAGGACTGTGTAGAGAAAACCACGCATGGGTTTGTGAAGGCTGGGGTGTTCAATCCGGGTACCTGGACGCTGCCTGACTTCTTCGGGGATCGGGATATGTTTCTGCGAAATATCGAGCAAAACGGGTATTACGTGCTGGCCGGTGACCTGAAAGAGCAGTCAACCGCAGACAGGCAGGAACGCAAATCCCCGGTTGTTCAGGTAGCAGTGAAGAATGCTGGTGCTGTTCACAGTGCCGATATCATCATCAATTTCAATAAATAAGGAGCGGTAAATGTCTCAGATTGTTATCAGTGCAGATACCGCGACCATCGTTCTGAATGGGCGAATCATCACGGATATCGCTGCGGGGGACTACGTCACGCTGACGCCATCTAATCCGCTTACAAGCCGCGCCAATAGTGCGAATAACGGCGTCACAATCTCCGGGCGTGTTGATGCCGGGGTGCATGTGATGGTGATACGTGTCCAGAAATTTTCTAACGATGATATCTGGCTTAACCAGCAGCGTAACGCCGCGATCCCCGTTGTCTTTAACGGCTCAGTTAAAGAGTCGTTCGTGCGCGACGGCGCGGCACTGAAGGAAACCTACGATCTACAGGCCGGTTCTATCACTACACAACCGACGCAAACCAAAAACAACCAGGACGTTAACGCACTAATGGAATACACCATTGAGTACCGCAATGTCGTGCGTAACGTATAAGGCCAGATATGTCTAAAGAACAGCAGAAAAAAGCACTCGAGATGATCAAGGCGGTCTACGATGACGGTTTTGCTGAGATTAACGGCAACCGCTACGACTTTGCAGCGATGACGCACAAAAAACGCCGCAAGGTTTTTGCCTTCTTCACAGGCATTGCCTCTGAGTTATCGCGGCAGTCTCTTGAGTTTCTGGACTCAGAGCGATTCGAGGAAATTGAACGCCTGATGTTCGATTACGTTCTGTTTGACGGTGTGCAACTGTCCAAACAGCCGGAACACTTCGGATCCTACCCTGGTGATTACGTCATGCTAATCACAACAGCGCTTCAGGTTATCAGCCTGCCTTTTATGGGCGGGAGCAATATGAACTCACGTTCAGAAGCTCCAGACGTTCAGAAATTTACGTTAAATCCTCGAACATAAGCGACGACATGAGCATGTATCTGGCGCTATCAAAGGCCGGATACGGCCCCTATCACGAACTTGTTAAATTAGACACACCAGAGCTGTTTGACATGCTTGAGTTCGAGAATATCAGCGCAGACATTCAACACTACGAGATGGAGAAGGCGCGGAATGGCGATAGTTAACGAGCTTATTACCAAATTCGGTTTTATCGGTAATCTGGCGCCGCAGGAAACCTTCAATGCGAATCTGAAAGCGTCTATTGGTTTGCTTGCCGGGCTTGGGACCGCGATTCAGGGATCTGCTGGGACGATGGCTGCATGGTTTACTTCTATCATTGACGGCCTCGATCCCCTTGTCCAGTTCCACCGCGAGACCGGGCTTTCTGTGGAAGGGCTGCAAGAGCTTGGACGCGTGGCAGAGCTTAACGGCTCCAGCATGGAGGCAGTGACCGATTCCATCGGCGAAATGACCATGAGGATTGGCGAGTTTGTTTCAACTGGCGAAGGTGAAATGGCTGATATTAGCAAGCGGCTGGGTCTTCAGTTCAAGGATGCCAAAGGCAATGTTAAAGACGCCACGCAAACATTCACCGAGTTATCAGACAAAATGCGCGGCATGAGCCAGGCGGAGAAGTTTTCCGTACTGGATAAAATGGGCATCGACCGTTCGATGGTGCAGATGCTGTCACTTAGCCGCGAGGAACTGGATAAATCACTTCAACAGGCGCATGACTGGGGTGTTGTAACAACAGAACAGGCCGATGCCGCCGCCGAGTTTAATAAATCCCTTAAAGATCTTCGGATGGGCTACAGCTCTGTATCGACGCAGGTAGCCCTAAGTTTTCTTCCCATGCTGAAAGATATTATTGACGGTATGAGGGAGTGGCTTCACGCAAACGCCGACCTTATTAAAAATGGCCTGCATCATTTAGGTGAAATCATTTTTTCAGTAGCGGGCATGATACGGCGCTTATTGCCTCTCATTGGATTGGCAACAGCCGGGTTTGTGATATGGAAAATCGCGGCTATCGGGCTGCGAACGGTGCTCTCCACTATTTTCTCTCCCGTGCTCCTTATCACTGCAGCAATCGTTGGAGTCTTGCTGGTTATCGACGACCTGGTGGTGGCAATGCAGGGAGGCCAGAGCGTTATCGCAGACTTCTTCAGGGATAACTGGGGGATCGACATTGTTCCAGCGTTAAAGGCTGCAAAAGATGCGCTGATGGGGTTCATTAGTTACGCAATAGATATTTTTAAGCCGCTGGCGAATGCAATCGTCTCCATGTTTAAGTTCGTATGGCATCTCATCACAGGTGCGTTTACGGGTGATTTTCAGGATGCGATGACCGATGCGCAGAATTTCTTCGATTCTCTCATAGCGTTTATCACTGGTGCATTTGGTGTCGTTGGTGATGCGATTAAATACGTGTTTGGCGATGCCGGCGCGTTTGTCGTTGATGTGTTCACTACTGCAATCGAAAACACGAAGCTGATGTTCTCAGCACTATGGAAGTTAGTCACGGGCGATTTTGAAGGTGCATGGGGGGATGTGGTTAAAATCTTCGATAATGGCGTTGAACTGATGAAAAAACCGTTCACGGCCTTTATTGACTGGGCGAAAAACATCTTTGCTGGGCTGGGGGAATACATCAGCAATATTATCAGCAACGCTGCTTCAAATGCCTGGAATGCGACAAAGTCATTCTTCGGGTTCGGTGAGGATGAACCGCAGCAGGGTGTAACTGGCGGCGGTAGCGGCGGCATGAGTCCTGGTGGTATTCCTTACGGCATGAATGCTGCGGTGGGGATCGCTGGTGGTGGCGTGACAAGCAATTCAAGCGTCAGCCAGCAGAACACGATTCACATCAACACATCCGATCCGGTTGTCGCCGGGAATACTGCGGCAGATAGCCTGCAACAAAACATGAAGGATGCCAACCGGTTGAGTGGCAGAGGAGGTCGGTAATGGGGATTCTAGACGGCCTCATGCAGGCGCAATCTTCTGGCAAAGATACTGTTAAAAAGGTAGGGATCGGCGGGTTCTCAATGTTTGCCCGAGTGAGCGATGCTACTGAATACCCGTCTCAGGTTCCTGTAGACGTGCTGGAGGATGGCAGTAACGCGTCTGACGATATCATCAACGGCCCTCTGACGATAAAAATCAGCGGTGTTGTTGCCGATATCTATGTCGATGCGAAACCAAACTCTTCTTTTAGCCTGATGCCAGATTATTCGAAGTATGGCGAGGTGCTGGAGTACATCCCCACAAAGACGCAGCAGCAGTTGCAGAAAATGAATGAGATTGCCGATCGCGCAGAGCAGGCCATCTTAAAGGCAAAACGCCTGGCTGATAAAGGAGCCGACCTGTTTGGGCTGGTGGGCAACCCGTCTACTGGTGGCGCTAAAGGTATACGTGAGCAATTTCTCGACTTCATTGAGGGGGTGTACTACGGCAAGCAGCTTATTTCCGTGGAGGTGGATTATCGCACTCATGAAAATATGGCATTAAGCGGCCTTATCATCAGTACCGACAATCAAACGATGGAAACTAAGTTTGAAGCCAGTTTTACAAAAATCACCTTCACGCAACTGACTACCACCGCGATTGAGCAGCATTTCAAATCCCCCTCGGCAGCTGCTAAATCAAAAACGGCAGGCGTTGCTAATAAGGGGGCGCAGACGCCCGCTGATAATTCTAAAAAAAGTAACGGGACCAGCCAGTCAAAATCAGTCATGACCTCGTTAAAAGGGGCGGCGAAATCTTTATTCTAATGAGATCAACGTATGGATCCGATAACTAACATCACTGACGAACCTATCCAGCGGCATGTTCTGATTTTTGACCGTGGTGAGGCTGTGGTCACTATTCGATATCTGCCCACAGTAGAAATGTGGAAAATGCGCGTGGAGTACAACGGTGATTACATCGACGGCGTGAAACTGTCGTTGGCAACGCTGCATTTTCGTCACAAAAACTGGCCTTTCGATATTATGACCAAGGCGACGGACGGCAGCGGCATTGACCCGTATCGGGCTGATGACTTCGCCAGTGGGCGCATCGAATTGTATCTGGTCACGCCGGAAGAGATGATTGATATTCGCGGGGGAGACGTGCCGTGATGGATACTTTTTACCGTGACTATCGGCTGACGGTGGGGATCGGCAATCAAGCAGTGGTTATCGAGCCACCGATCACCGTGTCATTCAAGGCGCTGGAAACCGTGGACAAGAAGTCACTCGGCAAGCTGAGTGTGTCCATCAACGGGCTAAAGCCCTCCACGCGTCTGCAATTGCTCAAGTCCGAAGATGAAGAGAAGTATATCCCCGTTCGCCTCGAGGTTGGTTACGACGGCAAGCTGCGCCAGGTGTTTCAGGGTTCGGTTAAAAGCGGAGCAGTAAAGCGAGAGGGCGCTACCCATATAGTCAGCCTTGAATGCGAAGATGGCGGTCACGACTATATCAACGCCTTCACATCGCGCACGGTACGCGGGAAAGATCAGGTCGTCGATTCTGTCTTGCAGGATATGCCAAACACGAAAAAAGGCTCTGTGACGAAGCAACAAGCACTCATCAGGCCGAAGGTTCTGGTAGGTAGTTCCAGTAAAATTCTTACCGATACCCTTGCACCTGACGAGTCATTTTTCATCAAAGATGAGCGCGTCCACATCCTCAAGGCTAATGAGGTTACATCGGGTAACATTCCGGTCGTGAATGCGCGAAGCGGTCTGCTAAATACGCCTCAGTCAACCAAAATCAGCGCACAGGATGACGGCGGGAAGAAGGGGGAAACGCCAACCAATGAACCTGATACCGATCCGGCAGGCAAAAAAGACACCGACTCGAGCACCTTACCCAAATCATCGAAAGGGCAAATAGTATTCGACACGAAACTGAATCCTACACTGGTGATCGGTGGGCTTTGCGCTGTTGAAAGCGTGACGAACCCTGCGTTAAACGGGGTTTATAAGATATACCAGATTGAAACCAGCGGGCAGAACAACGGGGCAGCCTGGTATCAGAAGGTGGTGTGTCAGCCAGCGGGGAGTTACAAAGTGGTTTCTTGATAGGCGTCAAATATCTTTCTTTTTGTAAGTTAATGTATGTAATGGGTTTCTTTGATAGTGCTAACATCGATCTACTTTTGCAAAGGAGTGGTTAGATGAATAAAAAAATACTAATGGGATTTGTGGCGGCTTCAGTAGCACTGGCGTTGAGTGGTTGCAAAATTGATATGGGAGCATCAATACCCCTGTCAGGATTGCTGGGGAGTGAACTTAAAACAGGATCTGCGGACCTATATGTTGAAGTTCCCGCTTGCAATAGCTACGAGGATTCTCGCCAACCATCTAAAGGATTAGTTGATGCCAAGAATGAAATAGCACAAATTATTCCTGAAAGTGAGTTTAAAGAGTGTTTTCAGAAGAAATTCAATAGTTTTGCATCATTCTCAGTCCCTATTGCTTACGGGCCTGCCAACAAGGTAACTGATACAACAAGCCAAATCAGGGTTTTGCGTGACACTGAGAAAAATTTTGCTTATGTCGCATTTGGTCAAAAATTAAAGCAAAAGCTTGATCAGGCGAGGAAAAAACCAAGCATTGCAGGAGGCTTTTCTCCTTCAGATGTATCTTTATCTCTTAACTTAACGAATGACACCGATAAAACAATTACAGCGAGTTTTGTTGGGGTCTATATAGGGCAAGACCCTGTAATTGTCGCAAACGATATAGAAATTGGCGCGGGGAAAGTGGTTCCTTTGACGCTATCTAATGTCACAACATCAATGCTTTTTTCCGACATTAAAAATCGCTCTGCATGGTTTATGGATGGCATGAAGTAATTATGTACGAAGCCCACTTCGGTGGGCTTTCTGTTACATCTCATCAGCTTCACGAGAAATGTCGAACAGAACATTGATTGCTAGCAGGTAGGCATTATCAACTACGCCATAGGTGTCTCTTGTAATAACGTTCGAGTAACGGCTAAGGGCATTTTCCATGTATGCAATTAGTTCTTTATTACAGTGCTCACTTCGGTGATCTAGCAGGTGGAGGCCAAGGATAAAATGTCCATATTTTTCAAACATAGTGTTGATAAATTTCTCGTCCTCGGAGAGGTCAAAGAATTCATCAATCGAAAGAGGTCGGTTAAGTTGTTCGAGTCGAGTCAGTTCTCTTGATAGCCACTGACATCCATCGCGTAATTGCTCTGCGGTCAATTTCATAGAACGCCCTTATTAGTTAGTCAATAGTCCTTCAGTACATCGTCAATTGCTTTGTCTATAGCGTATCTTAACTTGTCTCCTAGGGGATCGTCTGGCGAATGCTTCCCATATAGAGCATCTTCAAGGATTTGGACTATTTCCGAGTTCATGGATCTGCCATTACGTTTTGCTCGTTCGGCGATGGCGTCACGCATTCCATTGGGCAGTCGAACATTAAATCTATCCATTTCTTGGCTAGGGAATTTACTCACCACGGACTCCTCATGATACAAATTGATATCATCATAGCACCTACTTGACATCATCTTAAATGGTGTTAAATTGGTGGTGGTTCCAATTTGGTGTCATTAAAAAGAGGTCGCAATGCACAACATGATTTACACGGGCCGAAAAAGTGAGAGCTTTCAGTTACGCTTGCCAGAGCAGATGAAGGAAGAAATTCGCCGTATGGCAGAAATGGACGGCATCTCGATCAACTCTGCAATAGTGCAGAGGCTGGCTAAAAGCCTTCGCGAGGAACGTGCCAATGCACGGTAAAAACAGCGAAGCCCGGAAGTGCGCTAACACTAACCGGGCCTCTATCGAAAATAACCGCACAGGAAATATCGACATGACTAATTTAGCAATAAACCCAACAGTTTGCACTATCAACGTACCATTCCACGGATCTGAGTTGTATGTTGTTAACCACAACGGCGAGCCATACACACCAATGCGCCCCATTATCGATGGCATGGGCATGGACTGGGCATCGCAATTCACAAAACTGAAATCACGCTTTGCTAAAGGGGTTGTGGAAATCACAATACCCACAGCTGGAGGCGTGCAAAAGATGATCTGCCTTGCTCTCCGCAAGCTGGCAGCCTGGCTTAACACCATCAGCCCTAACAAAGTTCGCCCGGAGATTCGCGAGCGCGTTATTCGTTACCAAGAGGAGTGCGACGATGTTCTGTACGAATACTGGACGAAGGGGCAGGTGACGAACCCGCGCAGCATGGAACCAGCAATCGACATGATGAATATTGATCTCCATCTCCGTATTCGCGATGGGCAGGTTGAGAGTATCGAGCGCATCGGGTCAGACATGTTTGTCGGTAAAGTTGAGCAGATACTAAGCGGTCTGCGTAAAAGCGGCTGGATAGTTATTAAGCGAGACCTTCTGGCAGAGAAATTGGCTACATGGTGATGTAGGTCGTTCACCAGTTACAGATAACCAACCCAGCTTCGGCTGGGTTTTTTTATGGGCGCTATTCATGATCGAAGAACTTCACGACACTATCGGCCTGGGTGTTGAATTTGCTCTGGCCGATGTTCACACCATTGTTGTCGCAAAAATAACGTCTGTAAATGACAAAACAATCAGTTGCGTCCCCGTTATCAATCGGGTTGTGAAAGGGAGCAGCAAGCAACTCCCAGAGTTCATTGAAGTCCCCCCGGTAATTTTGCAAGGCGGTGATAGTTATATCGCCGAACCAATTGCGGCTGGTGACTATTGCCTCGTCCTTATCTCTGAGCGTTGTTATGACGCCTGGTATGCGGGTAGCGACTTTGTTTCACCACTTGAAATGCGCATGCACGATTATTCAGATGGCTTTGCTCTGTGTGGGGTTAATCCACAGGCCACCGCTATCGCTATTCCTAAGAAGAACCGGATGATGAAGGGGGATACTGACCATGATGGAGATTTAAACCTCACAGGGAATATTACCCAGGAAGAGGGCAAGACGACTCTGGAAGAATGCGATGTTCTGAATGTACTTCAATATACCCAGGTAAAGACAGGCGGCAAATCAGGTGTGTCTGGTTCATTTCGAAGCGATGACGGGAAAACAATCACAGTTACCAACGGTATCGTCACGGAGATCTCATGATTGTTTCAGCACTTGATAAAAATGACGACTGGGGATTTGGGCGTGGGAAGGCAAACTATCTAACCGGCGGTGCTGCTATCGCGCAGAAAGCCAAATGCCGGATCCGCTCGTTCAAAAACGATAATCCTCTCAACATGGATGACAACATCGACTGGCTTTACCTGTTATCAGAGAAAAACACCGAGCAGGAGATTCTGCGGGAGATAGAGCGCGTGACGCTGGCGACGGATGGGGTTATGCGCATTACCGCTCTGGCGATGGAGGTCAATAAGGCCACCCGGTCACAAAAAATCGAACTCAGCATTGAGACCGTCTATGACCAGCAGACGATCACCTTCCCGGTCAACGGAGCGTTGAAGAATGGCACTACAGTTTAGCGACAACGGCCTTGAGACAAACACTCTCCGGGAGTTATTTCAGGAACTGAGCGACGGATATAAGGGAATTTATGGTCAGGATATCGATTTAGAGCAGGAATCTCCCGACGGTCAACGCGTGGCAATCGAAGCTCAGGCTCGGGCAGATATTGAAGCCGCGCTGCAATGGCTTTATTCTCAAATGGACCCCGATTTTAATACTGGTGATATGCAGCAGATTATCGCCAAACTTCACGGGCTTTTCCTTCGTCCTGGATCCCGTTCTCAGCGCGACCTTAAAGTCACAACAGACAGGCCGGTGCTTCTCTATAGCGGGTACAAGATACGGGACCAGGCAAATCAGGTCTGGGCTATCCGACAGGACGTGACTGTTCCGGCGGGCGTCACAACAGCTACCTTTTTTGCTCAAAACTTTGGGAAAGTTACTGGGCTTGTGAACGATACCTTCACTCAACTCACACCAGAACCAGGGATTGTGAGCATTATCTCTGATTCCGCGGTTGTGGTCGGTCGGGATGAGGAAACGCCTGAAGAATTCAGGCAACGCCGGAACCGGTCACTTGAGAACCCTGCAACAGGTAGCACTGGTGCGGTTTTCGCTAAAGTTGCCCAACTGCCAGGCGTAATTGATCTAAATATCGGTGAGAACGACACGAAAATTGATAATCCGACGACGGGGATCCCGGCCAATTCAATATGGCTGGTCGTTGAAGGTGGTGCGATCTCAGAAATAGTGGAGGTCATGGTCAAACAAAAAGGCGGTGGTACGGGAACGAAAGGCAGCATAACCGGGCGCTACACCGAAACCCTGATTCGGCCTGACGGTACTTCATTTCTTATAGCCCATGAACTTCAGCTTGATCGGCCTATCTACAAGCCGCTTCATATCAGACTAACTGCCCGCCGGAAAATACAAAACGAACCTATAGATATCGATACTCTCAAAAAATCGCTTGTATCACGCACGATGCATATCGGTGAGTCTGTGGATGCCAACGAATTTTATGAGAATGGCTATGGTGTCGGACGGGTGAATTTCGTGCTGACTAATTTGCAAATTAGCAGCAATGGAGTCGATTACACCGATGCTGAATTATCACCTGGCTTTCAGGGCAAGTTCACATTGAGTGTGGAAAATATAGACGTTAATGAGGTGCTCCAGTGAATGACGACATCATTAACCGCTATACGCTAATGCTGATTAAGCAGTACTGGGAAAAGAAAAAGGCAAGGTCAGAGATACAGGCCATGCTCCGGCACTGGCAAATCATCGCCGATTTTATTCGTAACCCAGATAACTTTGATCTCGACCGGGTTACCGGATACAGGCTCGATGTGATTGGCCGGATAGTTGGGCTTCCCCGTAGCGTGCCTGCTGTTATTGCCCGTGTATTTTTCGGGTTTGACGGACATCTGGATACCGCAGGCTTCGATAGTAAATCTAATGCGGCGTATGTCGGCGCACCTTTCTACAGCAAGTTTTCGCCGGCATATGGCGACTATCAACTGGCTGACAATGAGTATCGCAGGTTCCTCCGGGTCAAAATTGCGCGAAACGCCGCAGGTGCAACGATAGCGTCAGACGATCGGGTCAGCCTGCAGGATGTTATACAGACGGCATTCAACGGCGAAGCTTACGTGACCGACAGAAAAGACATGACGCTTGCGCTGAACGTTTCGCCGCGGGTATCAGTTGAAGAGTTACGCCTGATTGTGAAGCTTGGTCTGCTGCCGAAACCTGCGGGCGTTCGATACGATTATTTTTATCAGGTGACTCCTGGTCTGACATTCGGTTTCTCGCGAAACCCTTCGGCCAGAGGATTCGCCAGCAAGTTTAATACTGCCTACCAGGGCGGTTTTTTTTCGAGGAAAATCCATGTCTAAGATTGCACGATATCAGGGAAATGTTCGGGCTTTTGCCTCTGATGCACAGGGAATGGAAAGAACCGTTTTTGGTGGAACAAATCAGGCAGATGACCTGACCTCGCAGATCACGGCATCTTTCCTTCGCGGATGGGGAATTGTTGGCGCTTCCGAACACCCCTCGCTTGAGGACTTCAATGCGGCAATGTATGCAATGAGTCAGTTCATTGCGTATCAGCACCAAATGGGGGTTCCAGAGTGGCATGCAGAACAGGAATATCATATCGGTTCGATCTGCACACATAACGGTGAATCTTATCAGTCCTTACAAAATGCAAATATTGGTAGCCAGCCGCCATCAGCAAAATGGACTCCTGTATTAACATCAAAAAACGGTCTCGCAAACCTTGGTATTGATGACGTGATTCACGGTGACTGGGCCAATATTGCTGGGTTTTTATCAGGAGATAAAACCAAACCGTATTTCCGCCACGCCGGGATTAAATCAGATATACCGCTGCAATTGCAGAATTCTGTGCTGGATGAGCTTTCTGGAAAAACTCAGGCGCAACTACGAACGTACCTTGAGTTGCAGTCAGCAGCCCAACGCAGTGTTGGTACAGGCGCTGATCAGATCCCCGATATGAGTTCTTTTACAAAAACATTGAATAACACGGGATATCAGAAGCTACCCGGAGGACTAATCATACAATGGGGACGAGAGACCATCCCCGCCGGTGGGATATTTGTGAATTTTCCCATTTCTTTTCCAAACGCTGTTTTTTCTGTTGCTCTGGGTGCTGCTGGTGACACCAGCGCTATCATCACTGCGAATGATTATCAGAATAATGGGTTTAGTTTTTCCTCAAACAAACCAACTGTCGTCCCACAGACATACATTGCGGTAGGTTACTGATATGAACAAATATAAATATGATGGAAAAACAAATTCATTTTATCCCTACAGCCTGAAATCAGAATATGAGCTAGCGGGAACATGGCCAGAATCAGGGCAGGATGTCGATGATGCAGTTTTTAAAGAGTTTTCCACATCGCCACCAGGAAAAACCAGAATTGCTGGCGATAACGGCCTTCCGGCATGGGCAGACATCCCCCCCCCAACAAAAGATGAGTTGGTAGCAGAAGCGGCAGTAAAAAAATCCCTGTTGATTGCCGAAGCATCGAATGTCATCGCGCCACTGAAAGACGCCTCTGATGGTGGGTATATTGATGATGCCGACAAGCCAAGGCTGGCTGCGTGGCAAAAATACCGCTATGCGCTGACGAAAGTTGACCCGGCCAACCCGGTATGGCCCGAAAAGCCAGCGGAGTAGGAAAGGAACCTTTGATGGAATGGGGCGCGTGCAGTCATATTGGTTGCATTGGTTCTGCCACCTGATTTTTTCACATTACAGATGGCATGCGTAACAGCGTGCCATAGAAATTTCTGTTCTGGAGTTTTGATCCCGAAAATTTCCCGACGACCTCACGAAATCAATGGCAACTGATTGATCTTGAATGATTGCAATAGTAAGTATCAGAAGGTGTTATTTAGTGGATTTTTGGTGTTAACTTACTGAAGTATATAGATTATTACGGTTTGAGTTGTAAACAGGAATCGTATTCGGTCTCTTTTTATGTGGCGAATGCGATGCCATCCAGGGCGAAACACGGCGTATTGCATGCTGCATTCTCCATAAACCATACCATACTCCTGCCCACGATCGTCCAGGCTTTTTTACCATCATTGCTAAAATTATAATCAGGTACCCTTGTAATCTGGAGGCGACATGGGACGACCTGGCAATATCTATCAACGAATCGACGGTACGCAGTGGCGTCACGTCTGGGTGGTTGGGGATATCCACGGATGCTTCTCGATGCTGATGGCTAAACTGCGCCAGTACCGTTTTGATCCCTGGCAGGATCTGCTGGTTTCTGTGGGGGATGTTATCGACCGTGGACCAGACAGTTTGCGTTGTCTGAAACTACTGCGTAAACGCTGGATTGTCGCGGTCAGGGGGAACCATGAACAGATGGCGCTGGACGCGCTGGCGACGGGGGATCAATTCATGTGGTTTATGAATGGTGGCTCGTGGTTCGAGCAGGCGGAGCAACCGGCAGCGAAATTTGCTCTTGAAGGGTGTTGGCAGTTACCCTGGATTCTGGAGCTGCATTGTCAGAACGGTATACACGTTATTGCTCATGCCGATTACCCGGATGATGATTATCAGTGGCTAAAAGAGATCGATTTACAGCGCGTGCTGTGGGACCGCTCGAGACTGATGAACAGTGGTTGTGCGATTCGCGGCGCGGATCACTTCTGGTTTGGCCACACGCCGTTGCGCCATCGGCTGGATCGCGAGAATCTACACTATATTGATACCGGCGCTGTATTCGGCGGCGAGTTAACGCTGGTACAACTGCAATAATCAAAAATCGCTGTATTCCTGGGCCGGATGCCAGAAACTGTCGATGTAGTCGTCCGCAGGTAAACATCCGCCGTTACGAATACGTTGATCGTCCATCGATATCAGGCACTGCTGCTCAGTTTTGTAGACATCAACCACGATATCTTCACAACCGCCATCCAGATAGCACACAAAAAGAACCAGCGTGAACATTCCATCCTCAAATGGTAAAGCCATACCTGTAGTGTAGAAGATGTTGATAGATGAGGGAAATTAACCAAGAAATAACCCGTCTGGCGACGGGTTCTTTTTGAATCAGGCAAGGCGCATGATCCAGGCATCTGACTTACGATCGTAGTGTTCGCGAAATAGTACTGAATGTTCTCCGTTCAACAGGGCCGGGACGCTGGTGTCGGCATCCCAGGCATCCAGTTGCATACATAAATCTGGATCGGATTTACATGGAATGGTTAACGTTCGGTCCCCCGGCGATTCGCCATGTAACTCGGCGTCGTCGATTTCAAAAGCGCCAATGCGCACACTGGTTTTCATCATCGTGCTCTCCGTTAATTTGCTGGTTGTGGTACGACCAGTTAGGCCGTCCATTTTTCAGCGTAGTCAACGTTAGCAAAAGCGCCAGTAAAAACGTGCGTTATCCCATAAAGAGTTTGCCATCCCGGACAAGATCGCGCGGATAGCTATTCTTCAGTCGCGATCCAATGCGTTTTGCCAGACCGATCGGCTGATGCTGGAACGTAACCAGTACGTCGTCACTCGTCGGTGCGGTTTGCGGGTAAACATCTCTACCGCGATACCACTCTTCCGCTTCGGCAAGGGTCAGCTCGAATGCATGGCTGTGGTTCGGATCGGCGAGGGCGATAACGGCCTCATGCTGCCAGCGATACCCTTTATTGTGGGTTTCAGCCAGTTTGATCCCGAGTCGAGAAAAGCGAACCTTGCCAATCAGAGGTTCAATGTCAGTCGGGAACAGCCAGATCTCTTTATCGCGCTGCCACAGGCGTAAATTATCTTCCCACTGCAGTCCACAAGCGCTCGCGGCTTGCGCGACAAGCGCAGACTCGCGTCCCTTCAGCGGGCTAAACGGGAAGTTGCCGACTTTATATGTCGGCGCTGGTAGTGCAGGGATTGCAGCTGTTTTGCGCAAACGCGCCACGAAGAATCCTTCGCAATCGTAGATCTGCGGGAACACATGCAGGAACCCTTCCGGCGTCTGGGCGCGTTCGGCCTGCGGAAATAAATCGCCCAGAGGTAAAAACTCGACGGCATCCGGGTAAGTTTCAATCAACCACTGCATGATATTTTCATTTTCGTCACGATTAAGCGTACAGGTCGAGTAAACCAGTGTGCCACCGGGACGCAGGGCGTGGAAGGCGCTGTCGAGTAGTTCGCGTTGGGTCGCGGCAATTTCCAGATTACTTTCTACAGACCAGTTTTTTAGCGCATCGGGGTCTTTACGCACCACGCCTTCACCGGAACACGGTGCATCGAGCAATATGGCATCAAATGATTCCGGCAACGCGGCACCAAATACGCGTCCGTCAAAATGGGTCAGGGCGACGTTGGCTATCCCGCAACGGCTGATATTGGCATGCAGGACTTTGACGCGACTGGCAGAAAACTCATTCGCCAGAATGGCACCTCGATTATTCATTTTTGCGGCAATTTGCGTGGTTTTGGAGCCGGGGGCGGCCGCAACATCCATTACGCGTTCCGGGGTATTGCCTGCGGCAAACAGCGCAGCGACTGGCAGCATTGAGCTGGCTTCCTGAATATAAAACAGGCCGCTTAAATGTTCTGCTGTGCTGCCGAGCGGCACTGACTCTTCATCATCGCGTTCGATCCAGAAACCTTCCGTACACCAGGGAATCGGAGTGAGAGACCAGTTGTAAGGTGCTGTCAGCGCGAGGAAATCAGCAACGGAGATTTTCAGCGTATTGACGCGAATGCTGCGGCGCAACGGGCGCTGACAGGCAGCGAGAAATTCATCGAATGAGAGCGTGGAAGGCATTGCTTCACGCATTTGAGTCAGAAAGGCGTCGGGAAAATAAGCCACTTGGTACCACCGGCAAAAAAACAGGTGCGCAGTGTAGCATAACTGCTCCGGCGTACGTACTCGCGCCGGAGCAGTGGATACATTAACGTGGCAGGGCGGTGCCCCATTCACGCCACTCTTTCGGTTCGCTTTCCAGCAACAGGAAGTGTTTACCTGCCTGTGCTTTAGGAGCCAGCGGTGTACCTGGTGGAGTCGCGAAGGCGATGCCGCCGCGAATGAACTGGTTGAAGGTACCAGTCTTCACGACACCGCCGGTCAAACCGAAGTCGAGATTGTAGCCGGATGCCAGCCAGAACACGGAGTTGTTGCGCACCAGATGCTGATAGCGCTGGCTAATGCGCATGGCAACCATCACACGATCGGAAAGCGAGCCCAGCGTCAGCCCGGTGACGGTCCCCACTTCAATGCCTCTGAACAGGACCGGCGTACCGATATTCAGCGAACCTGCTTCTGGTGCTTCCACCACAATACTCAGACCATCGAGGTAACGAGAGTCGGTAATGGTAGCTTCCTGCAGTTCAAAATCACGGCGCGGATTACCGCGTCCGGGTTCAACGTTGATATACGGCTGCAGGATTGTATCCAGATGCTCCACGCCCGCTGCCGAAATTTGCGGGGTGATCACGGAGAAGCGGGTACCGCTTCGCGCAAAGGTCTGCACGTATTCCGGGTACAGAACCGCTTTTGCCTGAACTTCGTTACGGGCGGTGATCAGCTCAAGCGTCTGGATCTGGCCGATATCGATTCCCAGGTAGCGAATTGGCATGCCAGCAGCGAGTTTACCGGCATCGAACGCATGCAGCGTTATCTGGCCGCCGACCGCACGCGCGGCGGTTTCCGAAGCATACAGAATACGCTTGTCGCCTTTACGTTGACTGGCGCTGGCACCGCTTAAATTATCGAAGCTAATCGCCCCTTTAAGCGCGCGTGAAAGGGGAGATGCCTGTACGGTTAATCCGCTGCCGTTAAGCTGAACTTTTGCTCCGCCTTCGGCCCAGAACACGCTGTTGCTGGTCAACAGGTTGCGATATTCCGGTTTGATATGCAGATCGATATCAAACGCATCGGCGCGAGGACGAACGCTAATCACTTCACCGACCTCGAATTTGCGGTAAAGCACCACCGAGCCGGCCTGCACATCAGGCAGCGTTTCGGCGCTCAGGCTGACCGTGGTGGTTGGCAGATCGCTCAGACTGTTTTCAATCGCTTTCTCCAGGTTAGCGTAAAGCGGGTAGCTTTTTTTCATTTCACCTTTAGTACCGGGCAAAATACGAATGCCGCCGCTGAGCCACTCACTGGCGCTGGCACCCAGGAACTCCACGCCATCAAGTCCGACTTTGACATCCACGCGGCTGTTCACCACGAACTTACTGTCACCCTGCACCAGGTCACGATGCTGTGGTTCAACAGCAACGGTAAATGAGACGCCTTTGCTGGAAAGCGTACGCTCAATCACCTGACCGACCTGTACGCCGTGAAGAATTAGCGGCTGGCCAGCATCAATACCGTAACTCTCCGGCGCTGTCAGCGTAAACGTCATGACACCTGGGTCGTGTAACAACGACTTCTCAGCGGGGATAACGACAAACTGGTTACGCGGCTCGCCTTCGCCAGGTACCAGCTCGAAAGTTTTACCTGTCAGCAGCGAACTGAGATTCACATCGCTTAACGATAATTTAGGGCTGTGTAACTCAATTCGTGTGTTGTCACGCAGTAGCGTTACGACGCTGGGATCGACCGTCATTTCGCCGGTGACTTTACCGCCTGGGTTTAAATCCAGTTTTGTGAGCTGACCGACTTCTAATCCTTGATACATCAGCGATGTTGAGCCTGCTTTGAGTCCATCTCCGCTGGTTAAATCAAGCTTGACGATTACTCCGCGTTGGCTGTGCGCAAGATCCTGATAGAGACCAAACGTGTCGTCTGCCGCAGCGGGTTTTGAGTCTTCAGGTGAATCAAAAGCAATGGCACCGTTGACCAGCGCCGCCAGACTCTCCAGTTTGATCTTCGCACCGCTAAGGCTGACATCCGCATCCACACCGGAGACGTTCCAGAAGCGGCTACCTTTTTTCACCAGATTAGTAAAACGACGTTCGATCAGCACGTCGATGGTTACACCCTGGTTATTTGGGTTAATGGTGTAGTCATACACCCTGCCCACCGGAATCTTACGGAAATAAACCAGTGAACCGCTATTAAGCGATCCGAGATCAGGGGCGCGCAGGTGCAGCATTAAATCGCCATTATCCAGACGATACTTGGGCTGAGTGTCGAGGGCGACGAAATGATCCTCGGCCTCGCCAGTACCGGGCATCATGCCGATATAGTTGCCGCCAACCAACGCATCCAGACCAGAAACCCCAGCCAGCGACGCCTTTGGCGTGACCAGCCAGAACTGGGTATCTTTACGCAGCGCATCTTTCATGCTCGATTTGATGCTGACGCGGACTTCAATTTTGCGTAGATCTTCGCTGAGGTTGATATCTTGTACCGTGCCCACTTCAACGCCCTGATAGCGAACGGGAGTACGGCCTGGCACAATGCCGTCCGCAGACATAAAGTCAATGGTCACGGTATTGCCACGATCTTCATAGCTTCCCCAGATAAGCCATCCTGCGATCATCAGCGCGATGAACGGCAGCAGCCAGAACGGGGAGATACGGCGTTTTGTTTTAATCTGCGCTTCAGTCTGCGAAGCGGGCGTTTCCTGACTCATGTGCATCCCAAAGTAAGCGGCTGTCCAGCCATTCCACAGCAAGAATAGTCAATATTACCGCTGCGCCGAAATAAAACGCAGCCGGTCCCATAGTAAAAGCAAGTATCTGATCGCGATTTATCAGCGACATGGTTAACGCGATAACAAAGAGATCCAGCATCGACCAGCGGCCAATCCAGGTCACCATACGCAGTAGTTTTATACGGGTGCGCAACCCTTGTTCACAATTAAAGTGGATGCTGAATAGCAACGTAAACATCACAATCACTTTGGTAAATGGCACTAATATACTGGCGATAAACACGATCGCCGCTACGCCGACATTACTGTTTGCCAAAGACATTATGCCTGACAGGATTGTGTCTTCCTGCCGGCCGCCGTTGACATAAATTACCGAGATGGGCAGCAGGTTAGCGGGTAAAAGCAGGACAATCGAGGCCAGCAGAGCCGCCCAACACTTTTGGATACTTTGATTTCTGCGCCAGCGCAACGGAATATGGCAGCGGGGGCAGCGACCGCGGGCGTCCGGATAACCTGTAAAATGGCAGCCAAGGCAGACGCGGAGCTTATCATCGGGCCGACGAGCCGGTCTTTGCGGGTAAAAACGGTCCCAAAGTTGCTCTACGTTAAGATGCGACAGTGTCAAAATACTGAGGATCACCAGCGCAATAAAAGCAAACAACCCCACACCTGGTTGCAAAAAAGCATAGTCCTGAACCTTGATTGATGCGACGCCGATACCTACAAGGTAGATATCGAGCATCACCCACTCTTTGAGCCTTTCCAGCATCAGCAGCACCGGGCGCAGGTTCATCCCGAGAATATTGCCAAACCACAGATAAGCAATTGAGGTCACGAGAATTATCGGCGCGCCGGCGACGCAAAAGAGCAC
The DNA here is from genome assembly GCF_030332425.1 of Citrobacter sp. Cpo142. Classification (NCBI taxonomy): domain Bacteria; kingdom Pseudomonadati; phylum Pseudomonadota; class Gammaproteobacteria; order Enterobacterales; family Enterobacteriaceae; genus Citrobacter; species Citrobacter sp. Cpo142. Next base: position 53,033 of record NZ_JAOWHW010000118.1, on the reverse strand, counting down.
GAAGGAGGCGGTGAGGGGATCGCCTTGTCGGGTCATTTGCCAGATGCCTTGCATCACATTGGCATCGATGCGCACGCCTAATAAATAGATGTGCAGGAGTGGCTCTCCCCAGGCAAAGGGCATCAGCAGCAACATGGTGAAAGCCATTGCCGCCAGTCGCGTTAACGACCAGTCGCGTCCGTCACGAATTTTTGCCTGGCAGCGTGGGCAAAAGGCACTTTGGTGCGAACGCATTTTAGGCAAGCTAAAGATTAGGTCACATTCAGGGCAGCGATGATAATGTGCACGAGGTAGTGCCTCACCGATGGACCTGATGGCTATTTTTTTAGTTGGCGTGATGCGTGGTGTCGTTAAGGCCATGTATCGCGAATCAAATTGTTGAAGTAATGTTATCTTAACTCATGACGGGAATGATCTTGAGCATTAACGCATTTAATGTTTATTTTAGTAGGCTGCAGTTTTAAGTAAGACAACTAAGTGATTATATAATGAACAAAATAGAGCTATACACGGATCTGAACCGTGATTTTCAGGCATTGATGGCAGGTGAAACCAGTTTTCTGGCAACGCTGGCGAATACCAGTGCATTGTTGTACGAGCGTCTTGCAGAAGTGAATTGGGCCGGTTTTTACCTGCTTGAGGACGATACGCTGGTGCTTGGTCCCTTCCAGGGCAAAATTGCCTGCGTGCGGATCCCGGTAGGGCGCGGTGTGTGCGGTACCGCAGTGGCGCAGAACCAGGTTCAGCGTATTGAGGACGTACATGCTTTTGATGGGCACATCGCCTGTGATGCCGCCAGCAATGCTGAAATCGTCCTGCCGATCGCTGTCGACAATCAGATAATAGGCGTGCTGGATATTGATAGCACGGCATTTGGCCGCTTTACTGAAGAAGATGAACAAGGTCTGCGTACGCTTGTGGCACAGCTTGAAACCGTGCTTGCAACGACGGATTACAAAAAATTCTTTGCGCGCGTCGCAGGATAATCAACGGATAACGTAGCAATTACTGATGACGTCATTATAATGTCGCCTGTTCATGCCTGCGCTTGTTGGCTACGTCCGTTGTAATCAGGAAATTTCATGGAAAATCAACCTAAGTTGAATAGCAGTAAAGAAGTCATCGCGTTTCTGGCCGAACGCTTCCCGCAGTGTTTTAGTGCGGAAGGCGAAGCGCGCCCACTGAAAATTGGCATTTTTCAGGATCTGGTAGAGCGTGTTGAGGGTGAAATGAACCTCAGCAAGACTCAGCTCCGTTCTGCCTTACGTCTCTATACTTCAAGCTGGCGCTATCTGTATGGCGTTAAATTGGGCGCAACGCGTGTTGATCTCGACGGCAACCCTTGTGGTGAGCTGGATGAACAACATGTTGAACATGCTCGCAAACAGCTGGAAGAAGCTAAAGCCCGTGTTCAGGCGCAACGCGCAGAGCAACAGGCGAAAAAACGCGAAGCGGCCGCTGCCGCCGGTGAAAAAGAAGACGCACCGCGTCGCGAGCGTAAGCCGCGTCCTGCACCGCGTCGTAAAGAAGGTGCTGAGCGTAAACCTCGCGCTGAAAAACCAGCAGCAAAAGCACCGCGTGCTCCTCGCGAAGAACAGCATACCCCGGTATCTGATATTTCAGTACTGACGGTAGGGCAGTCTCTGAAGGTGAAAGCAGGAAATAATGCGATGGATGCCACCGTATTAGAAATCACCAAAGATGGCGTCCGTGTACAGCTGAATTCGGGTATGTCTTTGATTGTACGCGCAGAACACCTGGTGTTCTGAAACGGAGGCCAGGCCTGGCATGAACACTTTTTTTAGGCTTACTGCGTTAGCTGGTCTGCTTGCATTAGCAGGCCAGGCACTTGCTGTGGAAGACATCACGCGTGCCGATCAAATCCCCGTTTTAAAGGAAGAAACCCAGCATGCGACGGTAAGCGAACGTGTGACGTCGCGTTTTACGCGATCACACTATCGCCAGTTCGATCTGGATCAGGCGTTTTCGGCAAAAATTTTTGACCGCTATTTGAATTTGCTCGACTACAGCCACAACGTGCTGTTGGCGAGCGATATCGAACAGTATGCAAAAAAGAAAACGGTCCTCGGCGATGAACTGCGCACCGGCAAGCTGGATGTCTTTTACGATCTCTATAATCTGGCGCAAAAACGCCGATTTGAACGTTATCAGTACGCATTAAGCGTACTGGCACGTCCAATGGATTTCACCGGTAACGACACCTTTAACCTCGACCGAAGCAAAGCGCCGTGGCCGAAGAGCGAAGCAGAGCTTAATGCGCTGTGGGACGGCAAGGTTAAATTTGACGAACTCAGCCTGAAGCTGACCGGTAAAACCGATGCGGAAATCCGCGAAACGCTGACGCGCCGCTACAAATTTGCGATTCGCCGTCTGGCACAGACCAACAGCGAAGATGTGTTCTCACTGGCGATGACAGCGTTCGCCCGTGAAATCGATCCGCATACTAACTATCTCTCTCCGCGCAATACCGAGCAGTTCAATACTGAAATGAGCTTGTCTTTGGAAGGTATTGGCGCGGTTCTGCAGATGGATGATGACTACACCGTCATTAACTCCATGGTGGCAGGTGGTCCGGCAGCCAAGAGCAAAGCGATCAGCGTTGGCGATCGTATTGTCGGCGTCGGACAGACGGGCAAGGGCATGGTCGATGTGATTGGCTGGCGTCTGGATGATGTCGTGGCACTGATCAAAGGGCCTAAAGGCAGCAAGGTACGCCTTGAAATTCTGCCTGCCGGTAAAGGTACCAAGACGCGCACCGTGACGCTAACGCGTGAACGTATCCGTCTCGAAGACCGCGCCGTTAAAATGTCCGTGAAAACCGTCGGCAAAGAAAAAGTTGGCGTACTGGATATTCCTGGCTTCTATGTAGGCCTGACTGATGATGTCAAAGTCCAGTTGCAGAAACTGGAAAAACAGAACGTCAGCAGTATCATCATAGATCTGCGTACCAACGGCGGTGGAGCGCTGACCGAAGCGGTTTCGCTTTCCGGTCTGTTCATTCCTTCCGGCCCGGTGGTTCAGGTTCGTGACAATAACGGTAAAGTGCGTGAAGACAGTGATACCGACGGCGTTGTGTACTACAAAGGCCCGCTGGTGGTATTGGTCGATCGCTTCAGCGCCTCAGCTTCAGAGATTTTCGCTGCGGCAATGCAGGATTATGGCCGAGCGCTGATCGTTGGTGAACCCACCTTCGGTAAAGGCACCGTTCAGCAGTATCGCTCCCTGAACCGTATTTACGATCAGATGCTGCGTCCGGAATGGCCTGCGCTGGGTTCTGTTCAGTACACGATCCAGAAATTCTACCGCGTAAACGGTGGCAGCACGCAGCGTAAGGGTGTTACGCCGGATATCATCATGCCGACAGGTAATGAAGAAACTGAAACTGGCGAGAAGTTTGAAGATAACGCGCTGCCGTGGGACAGCATTGATGCGGCGACCTACACCAAGTCAGATAATCTGACGCCGTTCGGACCTGAATTGCTGAAAGAGCACAATGCACGTATTGCGAACGATCCTGAGTTCCAGTACATCATGAAGGACATTGCGCGTTTCAATGCGATGAAGGATAAGCGCAACATCGCTTCTCTGAATTACGCTCAGCGTGAAAAAGAGAATAACGAAGATGACGCAATGCGTCTGGCGCGTATTAACGATCGGTTCAAGCGTGAAGGCAAACCGCTGCTGAAGAAACTGGACGATCTACCGAAGGATTACCAGGAGCCGGATCCATACCTGGATGAAACGGTAAAAATCGCGCTCGACCTGGCGCATCTTGAAAAAGAAAAGCCAGCGGAACAGCCCGCAACCAGTCAATAACCTCGAACAGGCACAAGAAATTGTGCCTGTTTTTTTAACAAGTGCATGAAGACGTCAGTCTGATACGATAAAATGTAAAGTTGTGTCTTTCTGGTGACTTAGCACCTATGGATGCTTGAAAATAGTCATAAGACCCATACGATATGGGTAATCGCATAGTGCGTTTTGTTAAATTGAGGTTAAAAGAGAATTATGATGCGAATCGCGCTCTTCCTGCTGACGAACCTGGCTGTGATGGTCGTTTTCGGGCTGGTATTGAGCCTGACAGGGATTCAGTCAAGCAGCGTTCAAGGCTTGTTGATCATGGCACTGCTGTTTGGTTTTGGTGGTTCCTTCATTTCGTTGCTGATGTCCAAATGGATGGCGTTAAAGTCCGTTGGCGGGGAAGTGATCGAACAGCCTCGCAATGAAAGAGAACGCTGGCTGATGAATACAGTTGCGAACCAGGCCCGCCAGGCCGGGATCGCTATGCCGCAGGTTGCAATCTACCATGCGCCAGATATTAACGCGTTTGCTACCGGTGCGCGCCGGGATGCCTCGCTGGTGGCTGTAAGTACTGGCCTGTTGCAAAACATGAGTCCGGATGAAGCCGAAGCGGTTATCGCGCATGAGATCAGCCACATTGCTAATGGCGATATGGTTACCATGACGCTAATTCAGGGTGTGGTGAACACCTTCGTTATCTTTATCTCACGTATTCTGGCGCAGATTGCCGCTGGGTTTATGGGCGGTAACCGCGATGAGGGAGAGGGTAGCAACGGTAACCCGTTAATCTACTTTGCGGTAGCGACGGTACTGGAGCTGGTATTTGGTATTCTGGCGAGCATTATTACGATGTGGTTCTCACGTCATCGTGAATTCCATGCGGATGCAGGCTCAGCGAAACTGGTGGGTCGTGAAAAAATGATCGCCGCGCTACAGCGCCTGAAAACCAGCTATGAGCCGCAGGAAGCGACCAGCATGATGGCGTTCTGCATCAACGGTAAATCCAAATCGTTGAGTGAGCTGTTTATGACTCACCCGCCGTTGGACAAACGTATTGAAGCGCTGCGCAGCGGTGAATACCTGAAATAATTGGCAGCAGACTAAAAATAAAAAGCGCGTCGACAGACGCGCTTTTTTTATGCCTGAACTCGCGGTTGTGTGATACGTAAGCCACTCACGATTGCGGCCAGCGAAGCCAGAATACCCGCTGTTATCAGCGAGACGTGTGTTCCGCTGTCACCAAACTGATTTAGCATCAGCGCAACCAGTGCGGCCCCGGTACTCTGGCCCAGTAAACGCGCCGTTCCGAGCATACCGCTCGCGCCTCCGCTACGATCACGCGGCGCGGAGGTGATGATGGTGTGATTATTCGGTGACTGGAACAAGCCAAAACCCGCACCGCACAAAATCATTGGCCAGATGATATTAAAATCAGAAGGTGATGCGGGCAGCAACACCAGCGAAAACAGCCCACACGCCATTACTGCCATGCCCAGCGCGCCCAGCAGACCCGCATGAACACGTTCAATCAGATATCCCGCCAGTGGGGCCATCACCATGGTTGCCAGCGGCCACGGCGTCAGTAGCAGGCCCGTTTCAACCTCGCTGCGCCCGAGAACCGTTTGCATGAAAAAGGGGAGAGAAACCATTGCCAGCATTTGTGCGCTGAATGAACAGATTGAGGTGCAAATAGAGAGTGAAAACAGCGGAATGCGTAGCAGATCAACCGGCAATAACGGTACTGGCAATGCGAGTTGGCGGCGGATAAAGAAAAACCCTACCACCAGAAGCCCCACCAGTTCAGCACCAATCAATTTTAGCGACTGTCCCTGTGCAAACCCGCTGAGTGCCGTGATTAACAAACCGAATGTTAAGGCGTTCATTACTGCGCTGGGCAGATCAAAGCGCGGTTTATTGCCACGTGAAGAATTGGGGGGCAAAAAACGCATAGCCAGTAGCAGGGCGATGATCCCCAGCGGGACGTTAATCAGAAATAGCCATTTCCACGAGGCAATAGAGAGAATTGCCGCCGCAATAGTCGGACCCGCTGCCGAGGAGACTGCCACAATAAAGGAGTTAATACCCATTCCGCGGCCAAGCTGGCGCTGAGGATAAATGAGTCGGATCAATGCCGTATTAACGCTCATCAACGCCGCGCCCCCAAACCCCTGAGCCACGCGCGCTAACGTCAGCATATGTAGCGAGTCTGACAAGGCACAAAACAGCGACGCCAACAGAAACACGACCAGACCACACTTATAAATGCGTCGGTAGCCAAACATATCACCTAAAAAAGAGAGTGATAACAGCGAAACAACGATCGCAATTTGGTAGGCGTTCACAATCCAGATTGAGCTGGCGGGTGAGGCCTGAAGATCGGTGGCGATAGTGGGGAGGGCAACGTTCGCTATTGCGCCGTCGAGTACTGCCATAGAGATGCCAATAACAATGGTTAAAATTGCGCCATATCGCTGGGGCAATGGCAGACCATCGGTCTGAGTTTTTTCCATAGGAAGTCAATATTGTCGGAATTTATGATGAGAATAATAATTTTAGCATTGATATTCAGGCGTTAGGTCGCAGATTTGTAACTAAGTAAGCAAAGAGCGATTGCGAGGGCTGATACGTGAAATTATAATAAAAACCGGTTCTGATTTTTATAAAACACTCGAAAGGGGTGATAAATGGCAATCGCAGATCTGGATAAACAACCCGATTCTGTATCTTCCGTGCTGAAGGTTTTTGGCATCCTGCAGGCGCTGGGTGAAGAGCGCGAAATTGGTATTACCGAGTTGTCGCAACGCGTCATGATGTCAAAAAGCACCGTTTATCGCTTTTTGCAGACCATGAAAACGCTGGGTTATGTGGCACAAGAAGGGGAATCTGAGAAATACTCACTGACCCTGAAATTATTCGAGCTGGGTGCTCGCGCGTTGCAAAACGTCGATCTTATCCGTAGCGCTGATATTCAGATGCGCGAACTTTCGCGCCTGACCAAAGAGACAGTACACCTTGGCGCACTGGATGAAGACAGCATCGTCTACATTCATAAAATCGACTCCATGTACAATCTGCGCATGTATTCTCGCGTAGGTCGCCGTAATCCACTGTACAGCACGGCTATCGGTAAAGTTCTGCTGGCATGGCGTGACCGCGATGAAGTGAAGCAAATTCTGGACGGTATTGAGTACAAACGCAGCACCGACCGTACTATTACCAATACTGATGAACTGCTGGTACTGCTGGATAAAGTCCGTGAGCAGGGCTACGGTGAAGACAACGAAGAACAGGAAGAAGGTCTGCGCTGCATCGGTGTGCCGGTGTTTGACCGTTTCGGTGTGGTGATTGCAGGCTTGAGTATTTCATTTCCGACGCTGCGTTTCTCTGAGGAACGTTTGCACGAGTATGTGGCGATGCTGCATACGGCTGCGCGTAAAATTTCAGAACAAATGGGTTATAACGACTATCCGTTCTAATCTGGCGTAATAGCGTCAACGTAAAAACCCCAGGTATTTTTGTATCTGGGGTTTTTTATGAACAGTCATAAAGTTAGTTGGTGCAAATAACGTAGCGTATGTATTGTTGCTATATTAACCGTTATCAATAATGACCGTACTTTTTCTTAACAAAGGGCAATCCGACAGGCCAATGATACCGCTGTTTGTGTGGACGTATTGTGCGGTGCTGGTTCCGCGGGCGGTCAGATATTGGCATTGCAAGCCCAGACCCGCTGCATTCTCCTTACTTCCAATCAAAATTCCATAGCCGCTCAGTAATAAACCGATCCAAACCAGAGCTAACAACACAATAGCGCGGATTATCAGACGCATTACAACCTCTTATCTTTTCTCGTTATTATTAGATTAGCCTGTACATGGGATGAAACAAGTGAATCATTCCTAAAAAGATTGAATGCCGATACAGTTAACGCTGGGTTTAGGTAACGCATGATAATTTATAGACATAAGATGTAGATTCGAAGAGTGGAGCTGGAGTGAAAAAAATTCGCTGGGTAGTGCTGATAGTTGTCGTGCTGGTATGCATACTGATGTGGGCGCAAGTGTTCAACATCATGTGCGATCAGGATGTACAATTTTTCAGCGGTATTTGTGCCATTAATAAATTTATTCCCTGGTAAGCGCATTTTTGCCACAGTTGATTACCTTCTTGTGTGGCAGTGGTAAACTACGCTGTCTACATTGAGGTGGTAAAATGAACGAAGTTTTGAATTCTGGCGCGTTGAGTTTGGCGTCTTTGGCTGTATCGGTGGTGATTCTGGTTGTCGGGCTTGTACTGTGGTTTTTCGTCAATCGGGCAAGTTCGCGTACTAATGAGCAGATTGAGCTGCTCGAAGCATTGTTAGATCAGCAAAAAAGACAGAACGCATTGCTCCGTCGCCTTTGCGAAGCGAACGAACCTGAAAAAGCGGCAGAGCCTGCTGCGGTCACAGCGAAGGATGAAGATGATGACATCATCCGCCTGGTAGCTGAGCGGTAAAAACGGTATGACAGGATGAGGATCTGTTGCTTTTGTTCTCAGATGTTTCATCCTGTCGCCAACGTGCCAGATTATTTTCTTCTGTACATGTCGTGTAATTAGCACTCTGATACGCGTGTAAACTCAGTATTTTCAGATGCTCCAACCAATTAATATCTTATCCCCGGTCTGATATAAATATAATTTCCCATACGATAAAAATATGATTATGTCATTTTTGTGATAGCGATCGTTTTATTAACAGCGAAACGTTTCTCTTACTTTTTTTGTGCATTGTCATCATTCTTTCATTATTTTGGTGCAAAAGCAGAAGGCGGATCTCATTTTTACGCTTGTGACATTTTATGCATTACTAAGCATAAAAAATGATATCCGGCACACCCTGTAACAGCTAATCTGGAATAACCGAAGCTATTGAGCTATGGTAGAAATGTCCCGGCAATGGTGCAAGCCAGGCGGGGGATGGGGCGAGCGGCGGGAATATAACACTACTCGGTGTGGCGCATAACTGTGCAGTTGCTGTTTGATGAACGACGGGATTTGTGCGACCGATCGAGACACGTTTAAAAATGGCTTGCCATTATTAACGTTGTATGTGATAACACGTTTTGGGTTAAACGAGGTACAGTTCTGTTTATGTGTGGCATTTTCAGTAAAGAAGTCCTGAGTAAACACGTTGACGTTGAATACCGCTTCTCTGCCGAACCTTATATTAGTGCCTCAAGCAGTAATGTCTCAGTTTTATCTATGTTATGCCTGCGGGCGAAGAAAATACTCTAAGGAATTTTGCAAATGGCAAAGATTAAAGGTCAAGTTAAGTGGTTCAACGAGTCTAAAGGTTTTGGTTTCATTACTCCGGCTGATGGCAGCAAAGACGTGTTCGTACACTTCTCCGCTATCCAGGGTAACGGCTTCAAAACTCTGGCTGAAGGCCAGAACGTTGAGTTCGAAATTCAGGACGGCCAGAAAGGTCCGGCTGCTGTTAACGTAACAGCTATCTGATCGACACCACTGATTTGAAGCGCATATGCGCAACCATCTCAGATATAAAGCCTCGCCTATGCGGGGCTTTTTAATTCAAAATACGTCTAAATATTTCTAAATGCCCTTCCATTAGCGCTTTGTTGCAAAGGCGTGATGTTCGTAGCATAGTTTTCCCCGCTTTCTTACGACATTTCTCGTTAAATCAGACACCTGAAAAACTATCTTGCTGGAGACCGGGTGAAAAAGAAAAACGACGGCGACGCGCGCAATTTTACTCCCGTACGTTTTGCCCTGCTTTGTGTGGCAATATTATTGAGTCTGGGATTGCTGCTGGGTCGGGTTGCGTGGCTGCAAATTGTCACGCCGACGAGTCTGGTGAAACAGGAAGACATGCGTTCGTTACGTGAGGTAACTATTGCCTCGCCGCGCGGGATGATTACCGATAGAGAAGGGCGACCGCTGGCGGTAAGTGTTCCGGTTAACGCCGTATGGGCCGATCCTAAGACCATCATCAGCAAGGGAGGCGTGGGTTACAACGAACGCTGGCAGGCTCTGGCAAGGACTCTGCATTTGTCACTTAGTACGCTGGCGGAACGCGTTAACAGTAATCCTGGCGGACGTTTTATTTATCTGGCACGACAAATTTCCCCTCAGCAGGCTGAGTGGGTCGATGATCTTAATCTCCCGGGCATCAACCTGCGCGAGGAATCCCGCCGGTTCTATCCCGCAGGCCACGTAGCGGCGAATCTCATTGGTTTTACCAACATTGATGGACAAGGCATTGAAGGGCTGGAAAAGAGCTTTAATAACCAGCTGATGGGTAAACCTGGCTCCCGTCTGGTACGTAAAGACAAATTTGGCCATGTCATCGAAAATATCACCGAAGTTACGCCTGTACCTGCACACGAATTACAGCTCAGCATCGACGAGCGTCTGCAGACGGTCACCGAAGATGCGTTGGACAATGCCGTTACGTGGAATAAAGCGGAATCAGGAGCCGCAGTGCTGGTCAACATTGCTACCGGTGAAATACTGTCCATGGCGAGCTTTCCTGACTTCAACCCCAATAATCGTGATGGCGCGGTACTGGATGATTTTCGTAACCGTGCAATTAGCGATACGTTTGAACCCGGTTCAACCGTTAAACCGCTGGTGATCATGACTGCACTCCAGCAGGGGATAGTACAACCCGACAGCGTGATTGATACCCATCCTTTTTACCTTGATGGACATCGCATTCGCGACGTCGGATTTTACCCGGAACTGTCGCTGACCGGGATTTTACAGAAATCGAGCGATACCGGCGTGTCGCACCTTTCATTGGCTATGCCTGTCCAAAAATTGCTGGATACCTATAAAAGCTTTGGTTTTGGCGACCCAACCGGACTGGGATTAACCGGTGAAAGTAGCGGTTTAATGCCTCAACGCCGCTACTGGAGCGATTTGGATCGCGCGACCTTTGCATTTGGTTATGGATTAATGGTAACGCCGCTGCAGTTGGCGCACGTATATGCAACCATTGGTAGTTTTGGTATCTATCGGCCCCTTTCGATTACCCGTATTGACCCGCCGGTAATCGGTACCCGAGTGATGCCGGAGGCGCTGGTTCACCAGGTTGAACATATGATGGAAAGCGTTGCGTTACCCGGTGGTGGGGGAACTAAAGCCGCGGTCAGAGATTATCGCGTGGCGGTTAAAACAGGAACGGCAAAGAAAATTGGTGATGACGGTAAGTATGTCGATAAATACGTGGCCTACACGGCAGGTGTTGCGCCAGCGAGCGACCCGAAATTCGCATTGGTTGTCGTCATCAATAATCCGCAAAACGGTGCTTATTATGGTGGGGCTGTCTCTGCGCCTGTCTTCAGCCAGATAATGGGTGATGTCCTGCGTCTGGAGAACGTTAAACCGGATGGCATGCCTGCTGACTCCGATCATCTGCTGGTGATGCACGGCAGCAACGTATCCTCGCCGTCGCTGTAAGTTATTTTCCCAGGGCGCAATTCGCGTTACACTTGCGCCCTTAAGTCACCTGCCGGAGTTGTCATGTCGTTTTCCTGTCCTCTTTGCCACCAGCCTCTTACTCAAGCGAATAACAGTTTTGTCTGCCCCGGGCGGCACCAGTTTGACGTGGCGAAAGAAGGGTATGTCAACTTACTGCCGGTTCAGCATAAACGATCGCGCGATCCGGGTGACAGCGCTGAGATGATGCAAGCCAGACGGGCATTTCTTGATGCTGGGCACTATCAACCGTTGCGTGATGCGATCGTGAATGTGCTTAAAGAGAAGTCGAATTCAGAAGATGCGGCGATCCTGGATATTGGCTGTGGGGAAGGGTATTACACCCATGCGTTTGCCGACGCGCTGGCGGGCTGTACAACCTTTGGTCTTGACGTCTCCAAAGTGGCAATTAAAGCCGCAGCCAGACGCTATCCGCAGGTGACCTTTTGCGTTGCCTCCAGCCATCGTCTGCCGTTCGCAGACGAGTCAATGGATGCCATCATCAGGATCTACGCGCCCTGTAAAGCGCAAGAGCTGGCTCGCGTGGTTAAACCGGGGGGATGGGTTATCACCGCCACGCCGGGACCGCGTCATTTAATGGAACTGAAAGGGCTAATTTATGATGAGGTGCGTTTGCATGCGCCCCATACTGAGCAACTGGACGGTTTTGTTCTGCAACAGAGTATTGCGCTGGGGTATCAGATGCAGCTTCAGGGCAGCGAGGCCGTTGCCTTACTGCAAATGACGCCGTTCGCCTGGCGGGCAAAGCCGGAAGTGTGGGAAACGTTAGCGGGGAAAACGACGTTTGACTGCCAGACCGACTTTAGTATTCATGTCTGGCAGCGCCTGAATTAACCGTGGAAGTGTGCCCAGAGGATCTGGGCACCGATACCAATCAGCACCACCCCACCCAAAATTTCTGCTCGTTTGCCCAGCATCGGGCCAATGAAACGACCGATCATCATGCCGAGCGTGGACATTATCAATGTGGCGCAGCCGATAGCCAGCGCGGTGGCAATAATGTTGACCTGCAGGAAAGCCAGACCCACCCCGACGGCCATTGCGTCAAGACTGGTCGCAATGGCGGTGGTAACCAGCAGCCAGAAACCGTGACGGCGCTGCGGCTCTTCATCTTCATCACCGTTGTCGCGAAAACCTTCGATTATCATTCGCCCGCCTAAAAAAATCAGCAGAATGAAGGCGATCCAGTGGTTCCACTCCAGCACGAATTTGCTGGCCAACATCCCCATGCCCCAGCCAATCAGCGGCGTAAGCGTTTCAACTGCGCCGAATATCAGACCTGTGCGCAATGCTTCAGAAAATTTGGGTTTATGCAGTGTGGCGCCTTTGCCAATTGATGCAGCGAAAGCATCCATCGACATGCCGAAAGCGAGAAGAACGGTAGCGGTGAGATTCATAACAGCGTCCTGACCGGGGTATCCATAAAACACATCACTGCCCCCAGTAACCATGCATACAGGCCGGAATCACTGTAAATACAGCGCCATTCAGATATGCATTGCAGTTGATGTGCCTATGGTCTCGCCTGACTGAACCTGTAAGTTCAGTCCGTACGCGCCACGTTTTTCAACGAGTATGTTGACACGTACATTTCCGGAGTCTGGAAATCGGCTACTCCCCAACGACGGGCGCAACCTTAACATATTTTGAGAATATAAAACAAGAAACGCAGAAATAATATTTGACTTCTAATTGAAAACGATTTTCATTTAGATTTAATTATAAATAAAACGTTAAAATAAATAACATTGCGGACAGTGAAATATAGCCTTGGCTATGTTTATTTTTATGCTGATATATAAAAAACATAGTTCAGGCTATATTTATAACTTATTGATTTGAAATTAGAAGTTTATATATTCTCTCAAGATCGTCTATATTTCGTACGCGAATCAACAATCTTCGATGTTCTAATTGCATCACCAATACACCGTCTTCAGATAAATTCATCTCTTTAATGCGGTTATATTCAATCCAGACATTGGCGAAGAAAAAACCTTTCTGCTTGAAGATGATTTTTGGCGTACGGATCCAGAACAGATACAACCCCATCAATACCAGTGCACATAATAACCATGTGGTAAATTGCGCGCCGTGGCTGGTGATGTTGTTGTAGATAAGAATAGCTACCAAGCCAAGGAAGATAACACTGTCGACTCTGCTACGGGGAAGCAGGGCGACAGTAAGCAGAGTAGGGCCATTACGGCGGGGCATGATGAACTGATCGTAAATGGCATACGCCAGCAGCGAAAAGATAAATAGAACCAGCACCAGGTCCGTGATAGTCATGAATCCTCAACCCTCTAAATAGAAAAACCGGGGGCAAGCCCCCGGTGGTGTACAACAGTCTTACAGGCCGAGCAGTCCGACAGCGTAGCCCGCGATACCGATGACGAAGAAGCCAACGATGATCCACAGCGGGTTCACTTTCTTACGCAGCAGCCACATACAGGCGAATGTCAGCAGCAGAGGAACCAGACCCGGCATTAGCTGGTCAAGGATAGTCTGCACGGTGGTAACACGAGTCTGACCATCCTGACCGGTGATAGTAGAAACCACCAGTGGGATGTTTACGTGCGTCCACTTGTTAACCAATGCTCCCATGACAAACAGGCCGAGGATTGACGCCCCCTCAGTCAGTTTCTGCAGGAAGCCGCCGCCCATATCTTTAACGATATCGACACCTTTACGGTAGCCATATGCCACACCGTAATAACGGGTTGCCAGACGAACCAGGTTAAACAGGATGAAGAACAGCAGTGGCCCCAACAGGCTGCCGCTCATCGCGATACCTGCGCCGAGTGCGGCGAAGACCGGACGTACGGTACCCCAGAAGATCGGGTCACCGACGCCTGCCAGCGGACCCATCAGACCAACTTTGATACCGTTGATGGCACCATCGTCAATCTCTGCGCCGTTTGCACGCTGTTCTTCCATTGCCAGCGTAACGCCCAGTACTGGAGCCGCTACGTACGGATGGGTGTTAAAGAATTCCAGGTGACGCTTAATCGCTTGCTTACGTGCATCGTTGTTTTCCGGGTACAAGCGGCGGATAGCCGGTACCATGGAGAAACAGAAACCCAGCGCCTGCATACGTTCGAAGTTCCATGAACCCTGAAACAGGTTAGAACGAATGAACACGCCACGAATGTCACTCGGAGTGAGTTTTTTCTCGGTGGTAGTTTTAGTCATATCAACCATTTCGCTCACCTGCTAGTCCAGTTCGTTATCGAGATCGTTATTGCCAGCCGCCGCAGCAGGTGCACCGGCTACGCGGTTATATTTCGGGCTCAGCTGAATGTAGAGGATGGCCATGACTGCGCCAATCACACCCAGAGCAACCAGGTTGAAGTTAGTAAATGCCGCGGTGACGAAGCCGAGGTAGAAGAATGGCATCAGATAGCCTGCGCGCATCATATTGATGACCATCGCATAACCAACCACTACGATCATACCGCCTGCGATGTTCAGACCACCGGTTACGACTTCCGGAATGGCGTTAAGCATGCTCTGAACTTCACTGGTACCAACAGAAATCGCTACGATTACCGCCGGGATAGCGATACGCATAGCCTGCAGGAACAGAGAGGATACGTGCAGCCAGGAGAGCGCCGTCAGGTTACCGTTTTCGGCCGCCTTATCCGCTGCGTGCTGGAATGCTACGGTGATAGTACGAACGATAATGGTCAGTACCTGGCCTGCTGCTGCCAGTGGGATAGCCAGCGCGATACCGGCACCAATGCTTTGGTGACCCGCGATAACCAGAACGGTAGAGATAATTGAGGCCAGCGCGGCATCTGGTGCAACCGCAGCACCGATGTTCATCCAGCCCAGGGCGATCATTTCCAGGGTACCACCGATGATGATACCGGTTTTCATATCCCCGAGAACGGCACCAATCAGCGTACAGGCCACCAACGGACGGTGGAACTGAAATTCATCGAGTACCGACTCCATACCCGCGATACATGCGACGATGAACACCAGCACAATCTGAAGAGTGGTAATCTCCATTGTACTTCTCCTATTGCTATACAGACTTAAGTGTGAAAACTAAGTAAATGCCAGGGAATTATTTCACCTTGGCAATCAAATCCATCATTTTCAGTTTCTGATCGGTAGAAACCTTACGGGCCTCAAGCTCAATACCGCGTTCGTTGAGTTTCTTGAAGGCTTCGATGTCTTTGTCATCGACAGAAATTGCGTTGTTTACCTGCGTTTTACCCTGACGGAAAGCCATACCGCCAATGTTTACGGAGGTAATTTTCACACCACCTTCAACGATACGTTCTACGTCGGTTGGGTTGGTGAACAACAGCATCACACGCTCACCTGCATATTTCGGGTTGTTGTAGACGCGGATCATTTTCGCGACATCAACCACATGCGCCGTCACACCCGGAGGTGCTACCTGAGTCAGCAGCGTTTTACGCACGGTATCGGCGGCAACTTCATCACTGACGACGATAATGCGCGTTACGTTGGTTTCTTTGGTCCAACGGGTCGCAACCTGGCCGTGAATCAGACGGTCATCGATACGCGCCAGACCGATCTGCATATAATCGTTCGGTCCCATCGGTTTCGCGGGGGTTGCTGCTTTCGGTGCCGCGACGGGGGCAGGAGCGGCTTTTTCCACCGGTTTTGCTTTCAGCGCTTTCACACCTTCGCTACCGGTTTCAACGGCCAGTGCCACTAATTCATCAAAGCTTGGGTTGTCATCACGCGCCATGAAGGTCTCAACCAGCATGGGAATGTTCACACCGGCGATTACTTCGTAATGCTCTTTATCGACGACAATGCGGCTCGCAGCGTTAAACGGGCTGCCTCCCCATGTGTCAACGAGAAACAGCACGCCTTTACTGGTATCGAGTTTTGCCAACTGAGCGTTGTACTTTTCGATCAGCGTTTCAGCATTTTCGCCTGGAACGAAATCGATCCAGCCGACGTTTTCCTGCTCGCCTAACAGCATCTCTGCCGTCTTAAGTAACTGCTCTGCAGCCCAACCATGTGTGCCTATTACAATAGCAATGGTCACTTGCTACCTCCTTTATTATCGTTAACACATCAACGTGAAGATGTATTTGAATCGTCGTCCGCAATCGAATCGATTCAGATAAGGGTTACAAAGAAAAACCTATGATTTTCGTGAATTATTTTAGATATCGAAAAAAATATTTTATGTGATGAAGATCCGTAATTTAACTTCCGATAAAAAGAAATTTCGAAGGGTAAAATATCTCCGAAACAACTTATTGCAAAGGAAGGTAAATCTTTGCTAAAAACAGCTTCTCTCTGTTATGTTTAGCATCTGTTTAATTACTCAGGAGTATAGGGCAGTAGCCCACCATATGGATCGTCACCGACGTCATTTCACCTTCAGGCCGTATCAAGCCTGTCAGATTGGCACTTTTTGCCACAAATTTTCTCTGCATATCGCTTTAACGCCTGAGATCCTCAGCGCGCAGTTTGGTCATTCCTTAAGCAGGAGCTTGTCATGGAATTATTAATGGACCCGCAGATTTGGGTGGGTTTGCTCACGCTTGTCGTTCTCGAAATTGTTCTGGGTATTGATAACCTGGTCTTCATTGCGATCCTGGCTGATAAGCTGCCGCCGAAACAGCGTGATAAAGCGCGTTTAATCGGTTTGTCACTGGCACTGATTATGCGTCTGGGCTTGTTGTCCGTGATTTCGTGGATGGTGACGCTGACAAAGCCGCTGTTCACGGTAATGGACTATGCGTTCTCGGGGCGCGATCTGATTATGCTGCTGGGGGGGATCTTCCTCTTGTTCAAGGCTACGACAGAGCTGCATGAGCGGCTGGAAAACCGTGAACATGATACCGGGCAGACGAAAGGGTATGCGAGCTTTTGGGTTGTCGTAACGCAGATTGTCATCCTCGATGCGGTGTTCTCGCTGGATGCCGTGATTACGGCGGTCGGCATGGTCAACCATCTGCCAGTGATGATGGCGGCAGTAGTGATTGCCATGGCCGTGATGCTGCTGGCCTCTAAGCCGCTGACACGATTTGTGAACCAACACCCGACGGTGGTGGTGCTGTGTCTGAGCTTCCTGTTGATGATTGGTCTGAGCCTGGTTGCCGAAGGGTTTGGCTTCCATATTCCGAAAGGTTATCTGTATGCGGCGATTGGTTTCTCGATCATCATCGAGCTGTTTAACCAGATTGCCCGTCGTAATTTTATTCGCCACCAGTCGACGCTGCCGCTGCGTGCACGTACTGCCGATGCAATCCTGCGTCTGATGGGCGGTAAACGTCAGGCCAGCGTGCAGATGGAATCCGATAACCCGGTGCCGGTTCCTGTCCCGGAAGGCGCGTTTGTGGAAGAAGAACGCTATATGATCAACGGCGTCCTCTCCCTGGCGTCGCGTTCGTTACGCGGCATTATGACGCCACGTGGTGAAATCAGCTGGGTTGATGCCGACCTGAGCGTGGCGGAAATTCGCGAGCAGTTGCTCTCTTCACCTCACAGCCTGTTCCCGGTGTGTCGTGGCGAACTGGATGAGATCATCGGTATCGTGCGTGCTAAAGAGCTGCTGGTGGCGCTGGAAGACGGTGTGGATGTGGCGGCGATTGCCTCTGCTTCTCCGGCTATTGTTGTTCCGGAGACGCTGGACCCGATCAATCTGTTAGGCGTACTGCGTCGTGCCCGCGGTAGCTTCGTTATCGTCACTAACGAGTTTGGCGTAGTGCAGGGTCTGGTCACGCCGCTGGACGTATTAGAAGCCATTGCCGGTGAATTCCCTGATGCCGATGAAACACCTGAAATTATTGCTGATGCAGGTGGTTGGTTGGTCAAAGGCGGTACCGATCTGCATGCGTTGCAACAGGCGCTGGACGTGGATACGTTAGTGAATGAAGACGAAGACATCGCCACGGTGGCAGGTTTAGTCATTGCGGCTAACGGCCATATTCCACGTGTAGGTGATGTTATCGAAGTCGCACCGCTGAGCATTACGATTGTCGAAGCGAATGACTATCGTGTGGATTTAGTTCGCATTGTTAAAGAACAACCCGCTCACGACGAAGACGAGTAACCGGGTTTAGCGAAACGGCATGACGGGCATACTGTGTCGCCCGTTATGTCGGGTGGGCGGCGGCGTGCTGCCCGCCAGCCATTTTGGGAAATCACGCAGCGGCATTGGCTTTGCGTACAAAAAACCTTGCAACAAATGTACGCCGTGTCGGCGCAAATGCTGAGCCTGCGCTTGGGTTTCAACGCCTTCCGCCACCAGTTCTATATTCAATTTTTTCCCCAAAGCGATAATGATGTCTGTGACGGTTGAGTTCACGGCGTCTGTTCCTATGGCCGAAGTAAATGATTTATCGATCTTCAGCACATCCGGGCGTAGTTTTTCCAGCCAGGAGAGCGAGCTGTTACCGGTACCGAAATCATCAATCGCCAGTTTTACGCCAAGCCGATTTAATTCGCGTACGACCCGATAATCCACATCCAGTAACGCATCGCGTTCGGTCAGTTCGATAACCAACTGCTGGATTGGGTGCTGGCTGAACCAGTACTGATTAAGATCTTTTAGCAGCGTGCCGTTACGAAAATGGCTGGCGGCGACATTAATCCCAATATGAAACTGACTGCTCATCGGGAAAACGTGTCTTTGCTGAATGGTTTCTGCGATGACATGACGGGTTAGCGGCACAATCAGGTTGTGCTCCTCAGCGATGGGAATAAACACTTCCGGAGAGATCCAACCCTGGCGTGGGTTATTCCAGCGTAGAAGAATCTCCACGCCCATGCATTGCTGGGTTTGCGCATTAAGCAGCGGCTGGCAAAATAGCTCGAATTCCCGAGCAGCAAGGGCCAGATTAATCTCCCAGGAAAAACTCATTCTGCTGGCGGTCGCCAGCCATGCCAGGTAACCCACTAATAAACTTAGGATCACCGCCAGCGGCAGCTGTGTTGGCAGATGTTT
Organism: Citrobacter sp. Cpo142; assembly: GCF_030332425.1. Lineage (NCBI taxonomy): Bacteria > Pseudomonadati > Pseudomonadota > Gammaproteobacteria > Enterobacterales > Enterobacteriaceae > Citrobacter > Citrobacter sp. Cpo142. The sequence continues at coordinate 33,760 of NZ_JAOWHW010000118.1, read as the reverse complement.
AATCGCCAGTTCACTGGGACCGGGGCCGGTGACGCTAATGGTAAACGGGAAATGTTGAGATGACAGCTGGTAGCGTTTTTCATCATTTAGCTTAGGCAGAGTATCGACCACACCTTGATCATACAGTAGATGCCGATTACCAACGGTTAAGCTGGCATCGGTGATCTGCGGCGGCTGGGGTTCAAGCAACATAGACGACAATAAATCAATATTGACGATTTCCAGCACGCCATCTTCACCATCAGCAGAGGACGGGTACCACTGCGTCAAAATCGGACTCCCTTTAATCAGCGAATGGTCAGTAGACAGCAGCAGTTGCGGTTCCCGGCTGGGTAATTCGGGCTGTAGTTGACGAATGGGGACATTGCGATACCCAAAAATGCTGGAGCAATAGAGGATCCCGCTTTGAATCAGATTAATAGAACGCACCGTTTGCAGTCTTGCGGCATGTTTGCTTAAGGGTAAACGCGCCACTGAGCAGGGGAGGCCAATTAACGGCAGCAATACATCACGTCCGGTCTGCAAGGGTAAAAGCACGTCATCCAGTTCTTCTACAGCATGGTTGGCAAAGGTGACGATATTTCGGTGATTTAAATTACGCTCCGAAATAAATCGGACAGTTAATGTGAGGATGAGCGTCAGTAGTGCACATACTGTGCAGACGATTAAGCGATTCCGGCGATAATTTTTAATGATCCGTTGTGCTGTTTGCATGCGGGCCGCCCGATAAGCCGTTGGTCACAGAAGCCAACAGCAACAGAGCAAGTGTAGTGGGGAAAATTACAGTAGACGAGGGAGAGGGGGCAAATTCGCCCATCCGTCGCAGATGGGCGAAAATTAAGTATTAGTCACATTGAACTTTGATTGCCAGGCCACCGCGTGACGTTTCGCGGTATTTGGCGTTCATGTCTTTACCTGTTTCGTACATGGTCTCAATGACTTTATCCAGCGAGACGCGCGGCGCGCTGGTACGGCGCATTGCCATACGCGCAGCGTTGATCGCCTTCACTGAAGCAATGGCGTTACGCTCAATGCACGGAACCTGTACCTGACCGGCAACCGGATCGCAGGTTAAGCCGAGGTTATGTTCCATGCCGATTTCGGCAGCAACACACACCTGCTCAGGGCTCGCGCCCAACAGTTCAGCCAGACCCGCGGCAGCCATGGAGCAGGCTACGCCCACTTCACCCTGACAACCTACTTCTGCACCAGAGATTGAGGCGTTCATTTTGTACAACGCGCCAATTGCACCGGCCGCCAGGAAATAGCGGGTATAGATATCCGGGCTGACGGACTCGATGAAATGATCGTAATAGGCCAGTACCGCAGGCACGATACCGCAGGCACCGTTGGTTGGCGCTGTCACTACGCGACCGCCTGCGGCGTTTTCTTCGTTAACGGCCAGCGCGAACATGTTAACCCAGTCGATCACGTTCATCGGATCGTTGGACAGCTTATCGCTGGAAACCAGCATACGGCGCAGAGCTGAAGCACGACGAGGAACGCGCAGCGGACCCGGCAACACACCTTCGGTGTTCATGCCACGATCGATACAGGCCTGCATGGTTTGCCAGACGTGGCCAAAGTACTCTTCAATCTCTTTTTTGCTGTGCAGAGCAAGTTCGTTCTGCATCGCCATGCCAGAGAGAGACAGGCCGGTGCTGTTGCAGTACTCCAGCATTTCAGTCGCGGATTTGAACGGATAAGGCACGCTGACCTCGCCCGCGGCATCCTGACCAAAATGTTCTTCATCAACGATGAATCCACCGCCGATGGAGTAGTAGGTTTTGCTATAAATGACGGTTTCGCCATTGTACGCATGGATCTGCATTCCGTTTTCATGCAGCGGCAGGTTGCCGTTGTGAAAACGCATCCCGTCATTCTGCGGGAAATCCACTTCGTGCTGACCCTGCGCAAGCAGCAGGCGTCCACGCGTTTCTACGTCGCGGATAAATCCGGGGATGCTATCAATATCCACGGTAGCAGGCTCATTGCCTGCCAGACCCATAATAATGGCGATATCGGTGTGGTGACCTTTACCCGTGAGCGACAGTGAACCATACACGTCGACGGCGACACGAGTAACGCTGTCCAGTAATCCTTTTTCGACCAGGTCATCGACGAACTGTTTACCCGCCTTCATAGGCCCTACGGTATGGGAAGATGAGGGACCAATCCCCACCTTAAACATGTCGAATAGACTAATCACGATAATACTCCTACAGGGCGACTGGGCTTTCCAGTAACGATGTTATAACTGCGCATAGTGTAAGAGGGAACGCGGCGATCGGCTTAACTATTCACATGAATTAAACTAATAGATAACCGCGGTTTTACTAATGTTGTGACCTGAGTTTCAAGTTGTCTATGGCGCGCGTAAAGATAAGTATAGTCAGGGCTTGACGCCAATTTGCAGCGCCAGCTCACGAATTATTCCGGCAGTCATTCCCCAGACGAAATATTGCTCATACCAGGAAAGCCATACGCGATGTGAATCGCCACGACGGTAAATATCCAACGGGTGGTAACGACCTAAATGCAGGGCCTGGGCCAGCGGCATTTCGAACACTGCTGAAACTTCATCTTCACTGGCGCGATAAGGCAGATTAGGCGGGATAATGCCTACCACTGGGGTGACCTGGAAACCGGTCACGCTGTCGACCGGCGGCAGAACGCCGATCACTTCTACGCATGAAGGTGGGATCGCCACCTCCTCCTGTGCCTCGCGAAGGGCGGCGGCAATTAACGAGGCATCACTGCTATCCACCGCCCCACCGGGGAAGGCGACCTGTCCGGCGTGCTTGCGTAGGTGAACGGAACGCTGGGTTAACAACAACCCCGGCTGTGGACGACGCACGACGGGGATCAGTACGGCGGCCTGGCGCTGGTTTAACGCGGCATGATTGACCTGCGGGCGCAGGAGTTGAAAGCGCGATAAGAAATCATCAAGCGTCAGGCTGCTGTATTCCACGTCTCAGTTCTCCAGTTGGTGCAAAATACGATTCACTTTATCAAATGTTTCCTGATATTCAGCGTCTTCCTGACTGTCCGCCACTATGCCGCCGCCAGCGGAACAATAAATTTGCCCGTTTGTGGCTGTCAGCGTGCGAATGGTGATGCTGGTATCCATATTGCCGCAAAAACTCAGATAACCGATGCTGCCACACCAGGCATTACGTCTTTGTGGCTCCAGTTCGTCAATAATTTCCATCGCCCGCACTTTCGGCGCACCGGTAATAGAGCCGCCGGGGAAGGCTGCGCGTAGCAGATCGGTGGCGTGTAATGACTCTGGCAGACGTGCGGTAATGGTGCTGACCAAATGATGAACGGCAGGGAACGGTTCTACGACAAACAGCTCCGGAACCTGTACCGAACCCGGTACGGCAACGCGGCCAATATCATTACGCATCAAATCGACGATCATCAGGTTCTCCGCACGATCCTTCGGCGAATTCGCCAGCCGCCGGGCCTGCTCACGATCGGCATCGGCATCTTCAAGCCTGGGCAACGTACCTTTAATAGGACGCGTCTGGATATGCTGATTCTCCAGCAGAATAAAACGTTCCGGCGAAAGACTGAGGATAACGCCTTCCTCAAGACGAATAAACGCGCTGAACGGGGCGCGGTTAGCGTGATTGAGTTTGACGAATGCCTGCCACTCATCTCCCTCGTAATGCGCTTGAAAACGCTGCGCGAGGTTGACCTGGTAACAATCGCCGCTGTGCAGATAGCCCTGTACCTGGCGGAATTTTTCGCCGTACCGGGCGCGGCTCATATTGGACTGCCACGCCGAGGTCAATGTAAACGGCTCACGCGTTGGCGGTTGTTGCGCGTCGAGCCATTTCAGGCGAGCCTCGACATCGGTATGGCTGAGCAGGGATACGGTCTGCAACTGGTGGTCAACAATCAGCGCCCAGTCGTAAATGCCAACGGCCATATCCGGTAGCGTAATATCGCGCTCAGCAATAGTCGGCAGAGATTCAAAGCGTCGGCCAAGGTCGTAGCCAAACAGACCTAACGCGCCGCCCTGAAACGGCAGATCCGGGTGATACTCGGGGTGAATCTTGTGTGCAGCTAGCGCGGAATGTAATACCGTCATTGGATCATCAAGCGAGCGCGTGATTGCGTGCCCGTTCTGCACTACGGTCTCTTCAGCACGTGTAACCAACGTGGTGACGGGGTCAGCCACCAGAATATCAAAGCGGTTATGCGGATGGTCGGCTTGACCTGAATGCAACAGCATCGCCCAAGGCAGATGGCTTAATGTCGAAAAATAGCGTTCAGCGGCGTCCTGACGCCAGGGTAATGTGATTACTGCGGGAGATAACGTCTTCATCAGTCCTGACTCGTTGCTACTCTACTGGCTAACTGCCCGGTAGCATGAAATAATTAGCGCAGACAATTTAGCAGGAGTTAACAATGTTTGCAGGTTTACCTTCACTCAGTCATGAGCAGCAGCAAAAAGCGGTAGAGCGTATTCAGGAGCTGATGTCACAGGGGATGAGCAGCGGACAAGCCATTGCTCTGGTTGCTGAAGAGTTACGCGCCAGTCATACCGGTGAGCGGATCGTGGCGCGTTTTGAAGATGAAGACGAATAACGCCGCTTAAACTGCAGCGATTATCTTAATCTCAACTTTGTATTTCGGGTTCATCAATCCGGCCTGAACGGTACAACGTACCGGCGCGTGGCCAGCAACGACCCACGCGTCCCAGGCTTTGTTCATGGCGGCAAAATCGTTTTTGTCTGCCAAAAACAGGGTGGCATCAAGAATACGTGACTTGTTGCTGCCTTGTTTTTCCAGCACCGCGTCAATTTGCGCCAGCGTATTTGCCGTCTGCTCAAAGGCGTCTGCATCCAGATTTTCCGGCACGCCGGTGTAATACAGCGTGTTGTTGTGGATTACCACGTCGGACCAACGCGCTTCGGCATCAATGCGCACAATCGTCATAAATCATTCCTCGTTTACGTTTTTTCATAATAGCTTTGGGTTGCGCCAAGACTGCCATAATGTTGTGCCCACGTCACCTCTTCAACTGGCGAAAGACCCGCTGGCCTGACATAATCCCTGTTCAAATGAACAGGGGGCAGTGTGACGGACGATTTTGCAGCAGACGGTCAGTTGGCTAAAGCGATACCGGGTTTTAAACCGCGAGAACCACAGCGGCAGATGGCCATCGCCGTCAGTCATGCCATCGAAAAATCACAACCGCTGGTGGTAGAAGCCGGAACCGGAACGGGTAAAACCTACGCTTATCTTGCCCCAGCGCTGCGTGCCGGAAAGAAGGTCATTGTCTCCACGGGCTCGAAGGCGTTGCAGGATCAGCTATACAGCCGCGACCTCCCGACCGTCGCTAAAGCACTGAAGTTCACCGGTAAACTGGCGCTGCTGAAAGGGCGTTCAAACTATCTGTGCCTTGAGCGTCTTGAACAGCAGGCGCTGGCGGGTGGCGACTTGCCGGTACAAACGTTAAGCGACGTCATTCTGCTGCGCTCCTGGTCAAATCAAACCCTTGATGGGGACATCAGCACCTGCGTCAGCGTGGCGGAAGACTCGCAGGCCTGGCCGCTGGTGACCAGCACTAATGACAACTGTCTGGGCAGCGACTGCCCGCTGTATAAAGAGTGTTTTGTCGTTAAAGCGCGTAAAAAAGCGATGGATGCGGATGTCGTCGTGGTTAACCATCATCTGTTTCTCGCCGATATGGTGGTAAAAGAGAGCGGGTTTGGCGAACTGATCCCGGAAGCTGATGTGATGATCTTCGATGAAGCGCATCAGTTACCGGATATCGCCAGCCAGTACTTTGGTCAATCGCTCTCCAGTCGCCAGCTGTTAGACCTGGCGAAAGACATCACCATTGCCTATCGCACCGAGCTGAAAGACACTCAGCAGCTGCAAAAGTGCGCCGATCGCCTTGCACAAAGCGCTCAGGACTTCCGCTTGCAGCTTGGTGAGCCGGGCTATCGCGGAAACCTGCGGGAACTGCTGGCCGACCAGCGCGTACAGCGCGCGTTTTTGCTGCTCGATGACACGCTGGAGCTGTGTTATGACGTGGCGAAGCTGTCTCTTGGGCGTTCGGCATTGCTGGATGCCGCGTTTGAGCGCGCCACGCTTTATCGTGCGCGTCTGAAGCGCCTGAAAGAGATCAACCAGCCAGGCTTCAGCTACTGGTATGAATGCACCTCCCGCCATTTCACCCTCGCGCTGACGCCGCTTACGGTGGCGGATAAATTCAAAGAAGTGATGGAACAAAAGCCGGGCTGCTGGATTTTTACTTCCGCGACGCTGTCGGTAAACGATGACCTTCATCATTTCACTGCACGACTGGGTATTGAAGATGCCGAGTCGATGCTGCTGCCGAGCCCTTTTGATTACACGCGCCAGGCGCTGCTGTGCGTACCGCGTAATCTCCCGCAAACCAACCAGCCGGGGGCTGCGCGTCAGCTGGCATCCATGCTGCGACCTATTATCGAAGCGAACAACGGTCGCTGTTTTATGCTGTGCACTTCGCACGCGATGATGCGCGATCTGGCGGAACAATTCCGCGCTACTATGACGCTTCCCGTACTGCTGCAGGGCGAAACCAGCAAAGGACAACTGCTACAGCAGTTTGTCAGCGCAGGTAATGCGCTACTGGTTGCCACCAGCAGCTTCTGGGAAGGCGTGGACGTGCGCGGCGATACCCTGTCGCTGGTGATAATCGATAAACTGCCGTTTACCTCGCCGGACGACCCGCTGTTAAAAGCCCGAATGGAGGATTGTCGACTGCGCGGCGGCGATCCGTTTGAAGACGTCCAGTTGCCGGATGCGGTAATCACCCTGAAGCAGGGGGTAGGGCGTCTGATACGTGATGCTGACGATCGCGGCGTGCTGGTGATTTGCGACAATCGTCTGGTTATGCGGCCATACGGCGCCACCTTCCTGGCGAGTCTGCCACCTGCTCCACGGACGCGTGACATTGCTCGCGCGGTTCGCTTTCTTGCCATACCAACGGCTGAGTAATTTGTTACGGAGTGTGGTAAGATGCGCGCCAAATTTATTGATCTGATCACAAACACCCATGCGAATTCTGGCTATCGATACCGCCACAGAGGCGTGCTCTGTTGCCCTGTGGAATGACGGTACTATCAAGGCTCACTTTGAGCTTTGCCCACGAGAACACACCCAACGAATTTTACCGATGGTTCAGGAAATCCTGGCCGCTGGCGATCTCACGTTAACCGATATCGACGCCCTGGCGTTTGGTCGCGGTCCCGGCAGTTTCACCGGCGTGCGTATCGGTATTGGCATTGCTCAGGGGCTGGCGTTAGGCGCAAACTTACCGATGATCGGCGTCTCCACCCTGGCGACCATGGCGCAGGGCGCCTGGCGTAAGTCGGGCGCGACTCGCGTACTGGCGGCGATTGACGCGCGAATGGGCGAAGTCTACTGGGCCGAATATCAGCGTGATGACAACGGTAACTGGCACGGTGAAGAAACCGAAGCGGTGTTAACCCCCGAGCAGGTACATGAGCGTTTACTGCAGCTGTCTGGAGAGTGGGTAACTGTCGGGACGGGGTGGCCGGCCTGGCCTGAGCTTGGTAAAGACAGCGGTCTGACGCTCAGCGATGGTGACGTGCTGCTTCCTGCGGCTGAAGATATGCTGCCTGTCGCCACGCAAATGCTGGCTGCGGGTAAGACCGTAGCGGTCGAACACGCTGAACCGGTTTATTTACGTAACACCGTGGCGTGGAAGAAACTTCCCGGTAAAGAATGAATCTTAGTAGTAGAACCCCGGCTAAGACCTACAGTCGTCAGTGAACAGCATTGTGAACAGGCCGGGCAGAAGCTAAGAAAAGGGAGTCACAATATGGCGGTGCAAAAGCAGTTAATAAAGGGTGTGTTGGCGGGGGCCTTAGCGTTAATGCTTAGCGGCTGCGTCACCATTCCGGATGCGATTAAAGGTTCGAGCCCGACGCCGCAGCAGGATCTGGTGCGGGTGATGAATGCGCCGCAGCTGTATGTCGGACAGGAGGCGCGTTTCGGCGGCAAAGTGGTGGATATTCAGAACCAGCAGGGAAAATCCCGTCTGGAAATTGCCACCGTTCCGCTCGATAGTGGTGCGCGTCCAGTGCTGGGTGAAGCCTCTCGCGGGCGGATATATGCTGATGTAAATGGCTTCCTCGACCCGGTGGATTTTCGCGGGCAACTGGTCACCGTCGTCGGTCCGATTAGCGGTACGGTGGACGGAAAAATCGGTAATACGCCGTATAAATTCATGCTGATGCAGGTAACCGGTTATAAACGCTGGCATATTACTCAGCAGATTATCATGCCGCCTCAGCCTATCGACCCCTGGTTCTACGGTGCGCGTGGCTGGCCTTACGGTGGCTACGGCGGATGGGGCTGGTACAATCCCGGCCCGGCACAGGTTCAGACCATAGTAACAGAGTAACTCTTTGTTTTATTGGTAAAAGAAACAGCGGCTCGTCCGCTGTTTCTGCATTAACGTGGATATAAGAAAAATAAATAGTGACGTGCTTCGCAACCTTGTCGTTGTGTAATAAACAAACTGGTACGCTGAGTTAATATTATGTTAACAGTTTGTTTATTGCCTGGGGTTGTGATGACGACGAATACGCATTTTAGAGGTGATGTATTGAAAAAGGTTTGGCTTAACCGTTATCCCGCTGGTGTTCCTGCGGAGATCAATCCTGACCGTTATCAATCCCTGGTGGAACTCTTTGAACACTCAGTAAGACGGTATGCCGATCAGCCCGCGTTTGTAAACATGGGGGAGGTGATGACCTTCCGCAAGCTTGAAGAGCGGAGCCGGGCATTTGCGGCCTATTTACAACAAGGCCTGGGGCTGAAAAAGGGCGATCGCGTCGCGCTGATGATGCCGAACCTGCTGCAATATCCGGTCGCACTGTTTGGGATTTTACGTGCCGGCATGATCGTCGTGAACGTTAACCCGCTTTACACGCCTCGCGAGCTGGAACATCAGCTCAACGATAGCGGCGCGTCGGCGATTGTCATCGTATCTAACTTTGCTCATACGCTGGAAAAGGTGGTCGACAAAACGTCTGTGCAACACGTGATCCTGACGCGTATGGGCGATCAGCTGTCGACCGCCAAAGGAACGCTGGTTAACTTTGTCGTCAAGTATATCAAACGGCTGGTGCCGAAATATAACCTGCCGGATGCCATCTCGTTTCGCAGTGCGCTGCAAAACGGTTACCGCATGCAGTATGTGAAACCCGAAGTGGTGTCGGAAGATCTGGCGTTCCTGCAATATACCGGCGGGACAACCGGCGTGGCGAAAGGCGCGATGCTCACGCACCGCAACATGCTGGCTAACCTTGAGCAGGTTCATGCTACCTACGGTCCGTTGCTGCATCCGGGTAAAGAATTGGTGGTGACGGCGTTACCGCTGTATCACATTTTTGCGCTAACGATGAACTGTCTGCTGTTTATTGAGCTAGGCGGTCAAAACCTGCTGATTACTAACCCGCGTGATATTCCGGGGTTGGTAAAAGAGCTGGCGAAGTATCCGTTTACCGCGATGACCGGCGTCAATACGCTGTTTAACGCGCTGCTGAATAACAAAGAGTTCCAGCAACTGGACTTCTCGTCACTGCATCTCTCGGCAGGTGGCGGAATGCCGGTTCAACAAGCGGTAGCTGAACGCTGGGTGAAGCTGACGGGGCAGTATCTTCTGGAAGGTTATGGCCTGACGGAGTGCGCCCCGCTGGTGAGTGTTAACCCTCACGATATTGACTACCACAGCGGAAGTATCGGTTTACCGGTTCCCTCCACTGAGGTCAAGCTGGTGGACGACAACGACAACGAAGTGCCACCGGGAGAACCGGGTGAGCTGTGTGTGAAAGGTCCACAGGTGATGCTGGGCTACTGGCAGCGACCAGACGCCACTGACGAAATCATCAAAGACGGCTGGTTGCACACTGGCGATATTGCGGTGATGGATGACGAAGGCTTTCTGCGTATTGTCGATCGTAAGAAAGATATGATCCTGGTGTCCGGCTTTAACGTCTACCCTAATGAAATTGAAGACGTGGTTATGCAACACCCTGGCGTGCAGGAAGTGGCTGCGGTTGGGGTTCCGTCCGGCAGCAGCGGTGAAGCGGTGAAAATTTTCGTGGTGAAGAAAGATGCCTCGTTAACCGATGAAGCGCTGGTCACTTTCTGTCGTCGTCACCTGACGGGCTATAAAGTACCGAAGCTGGTGGAGTTTCGCGATGAGTTGCCGAAATCTAACGTTGGTAAAATTTTGCGACGAGAATTACGTGACGAAGCGCGTGCCAAAGTGGACAATAAAGGCTGAGCGTTAAGTCAGCCAGTAGAAAACGCCGGGTAATCCGGCGTTTTTTTTGGCGCAAACCTAAGAGAGCACGATTTGAATTATCAAATGATCACCACGGACGACGCGTTGGCCACGCTGTGCGAAGCCGTCCGTGAATTTCCGGCGATAGCCCTGGATACAGAATTTGTTCGCACGCGTACCTATTATCCGCAGTTGGGGCTGATCCAGCTGTTTGATGGCAAACACGTTGCTCTGATTGATCCGCAGGGGATCACCGACTGGTCGCCGCTGCGCGATATTCTGCGTGATACTGCCATCACCAAATTCCTGCATGCGGGTAGCGAAGATCTGGAAGTGTTTCTCAACGCTTTTGGCGAACTGCCGCAGCCGTTGATTGATACACAAATTCTGGCTGCTTTTTGCGGTCGTCCGCTGTCGTGGGGGTTTGCCGCGATGGTGGAAGAGTTTACGGGGGTGGCGCTGGACAAAAGCGAATCCCGCACCGACTGGCTGGCCAGACCGCTGACCGAGCGTCAGTGTGAGTACGCGGCGGCTGATGTCTGGTATCTATTACCGATCACTACAAAACTGATGGTTGAAACTGAAGCCAGCGGCTGGCTGCCAGCCGCACTGGACGAATGCCGCTTAATGCAGCAGCGTCGCCAGGAGGTTCTGGCGCCTGAAGACGCATGGCGCGATATCACTAACGCCTGGCAGCTGCGTACCCGGCAGTTGGCCTGCTTGCAACTGCTTGCCGACTGGCGACTGCGTAAAGCACGTGAGCGCGATCTGGCAGTGAACTTTGTGGTGCGTGAAGAACACCTGTGGTCGGTCGCTCGTTATATGCCGGGGAGTCTGGGTGAACTGGACAGCCTAGGCCTTTCCGGTAGTGAAATTCGCTTCCATGGCAAAACGCTGATTTCTCTGGTAGAAAAAGCGCAGGCTTTACCGGAAGAATCACTGCCACAGCCGCTGCTGAATTTGATGGATATGCCAGGATACCGCAAAGCGTTCAAAGCCATCAAGGCGCTGGTTGCCGAGGTGAGTACTGAGCATAATCTTAGCGTCGAACTGCTGGCTTCACGCCGTCAAATCAACCAGCTACTCAACTGGCACTGGAAATTAAAGCCGCAGCAGACCCTGCCGGAGTTGGTTTCCGGTTGGCGTGGCGAACTGATGTCCGATCGTCTCAACGCGCTGCTGCAGGAATATCCGCAGTAAGTCACCAGGCTCGCCGGGTTGCGCCATTGCTAACCCGGCCTGCGCAACGCTACAAATCAAGCACCAGGCGCTTACCTTTGGCGCGAGAGCAGCAAATGAGCATGCTCTGCTGGCTGGCTTTTTCGTCGTCGCTGAAATACTGATCGCGGTGATCCGCTTCCCCTTCAAGAATCGTTGTTTCGCAGGTGCCGCACACGCCTTCCCGGCACAGGCACTCAACGCGCGCGGCTTTGTTATTTTCGATAACCTGCAAAATGGTCATCTCTTCCGGGACCACAAACTCGCGTCCTGAACGCGCCAGCACCAGGGTAAAGGCATCACCGCTTTTATCTTCCAGCGCAAATTGTTCGAAATGTAGCGTATTGCTGTCCAGTCTATGGAGGGAAGCCGCTTCTCTGACGGCATCGTTGAGCACTGCTGGCCCGCAGGTGTAAATATGTGTGCCGGGTTCGACATCGGCCAGCAGGCGAGATAAATCAAGGCGGGTTCCTGCGCTTGACAGATGCAGATGAATACGATCGACGCTGGGGTGCTGCAGGAGTTCGTCATAAAACGCGCAGTTGTCCTGACTGGGAGAGCAATAATGTAGCTGCCATTCTGCCTGAGAGTGTTCCAGCTCCGGGATCTGCGATAAAAACGGTGTGATGCCGATACCTCCGGCAATCAACAGATGTTGTTGTGCCTGAGGGGCGAGGGCGAACAGATTGTTAGGCGTAGAAATCGTGAGCGTGTCGCCGGGTTTCACCTTTTGATGCAGATAACGTGAGCCGCCTTTGGACGCCTCTTCCAGTCGTACGGCGATTTGCCAGGCGCTGGTATCGAAGGGTGAACTCATCAGCGAGTACGCATTGCTGTATAGATTCTCGCCATCGCGAATCTGCACGATGATATGGCTGCCACCCTGAAACGCAGGCAACGGCTGGCCTGAGGTCGCCATTAGGGTGAAGCGTTTTACCTGCGCGGTAATGGTCTCAATCCGACTGACCCGGACTTCTTGCATTTGATAATCAGACATTGCGGCACTCCCTAAAAAATCTGTCCGGCGCGGCTTAACGATGCGCCGGAACCTGTCGTTACAGCCTCTGGTTATTCCTGAAACACCTGCGCGACCAGATTATGGAAATGGGCAATGCCATGTTCGGAGATACCGCTGCCGCTGGTGTCGGCCATAATGCGGCCCTGACCGCGATACCCGCGCGATTTCAGCCCCTTTTGCACGCTTTCTACCAGACGTAAATCTTCAGGACGAAAGACGTTGCGATACCATTCGATCAGTTGTTTCTGCTCTTCGGTCAGCTCTTCGTTGGTGAAGTAAATGTCATAGTTTTGCAGCGTAGTTTCTGCATCCACTGGAAATTCATAGATAACGGTCATCATGCCTTTGATTGGCGTAACGTTGAGCATGGTGCACGGCCACAGCCAGAAACCGTGGAAGGCGGCATCAACACCTTCTTCGAACTTAAATGACTGCTCTGACGGTTTGGCGAAACCGTATTGTAGCGTCCAGTTGCCGTGCATAGTATGCCAGTAACGATCAACCTGAACCGAGTCGGAAAAACCAGGGTGAGCCGGGCCGCAGTGGTAGCACTCCAGATAGTTATCGACAATATTCTTCCAGTTGGCTGGAGTTCGGGTCGTAAAGCGCGCCGCCAGCTTCAGGTCATGCACATCAGGGCAGGCTTCGATAACTTTGTCTGCAAGACCTGGGAGTTGTTCTTCCACGCTGCCCGCGTTCGGATCCATGTTGATAAACACGAATCCGGCATACTCTTCCAGACGTACAGGAGTAAGGTGCGCTTTTTCGCTGTCGAAGTTGGCGACATTTTCGCAGTTACGCGCATGCGCCAGATTGCCGTCAAGTTTGAACGCCCATGCGTGGTAAGGGCAGGTAATTACATTTTTCGCTTTCCCTTCGCCGCTCAACAGCTGATGACCACGATGCGGGCAAACGTTGTAGAACGCGCGCAGCACGTTATCGCGACCCCGTACCAGCACGATGTTCTCGCCAATCACTTCCCGGGTAACATAATCATTGGGCTTTGCCAGCTCGCTACTGTGGGCGACGCAAATCCAGCTTTTAGCAAACACTTTCTCTTGTTCGTGCTCGAAGGCCTGATGGTCAGTATAGAACCGGGCAGGGATAGTCCAGGCGTCCTGCGGGTTGGCACAGAAATTTTGCGGCAGAATAAACTCAGGGCTCAGATTGCTCATTGGAATACCTTTAATTTGTGAGTAAGAGGATTTTTTACTGGCGCTTAATTGTCGCCTTTGAGTAATGTCCCGGCCGGTGGCGCAACGGGGGCGTTAACTGGCGTTTCGGGAAGATGACTTTCAATTTGATGCGCAGGAACGTGGGCATAGTCCTGCCGTACCCAACGAAGAAAACCGCCAACCTTCACCAACAGAATGGCGAGGAAGGGAAGTGCGGTCAGAACCACCGTGGTCTTCATGGTTTCCAGGGACGCGCCGGTGAATAAAATCGATAAGGGGATCAGGGTGATGACTACGCACCAGAACAGACGTAAGCTACGCTGCGGATCTTCCCCTTCCTGCAGGTTACGCGTGCTGGTGGCCGCCATGGTGTAGGCGACGGCATCCATATGCGAGGCGAGAAAAATAATCATGATCGCCAGATACGCCACCAGGAACAGTTTCCCGGCAGGCAACGACATCAACACTTGCTGTACGGCTGTTTCGCCGCCTAGCGTGGCCATAACCTGCGGTACGTCGATCACACCGTTCACAAACTGGTGAATGGAGTAGCTTTCCATCACGCCAAAGAAGAACCAGCAGCCAACGGTACTACCTAAGATTAATGCCCAGATAACCTCTTTGATTTTGCGACCACGGGATACGCGAGTGACAAACATTGCCACGCCAGGGGTGTAGGAGATCCACCACAGCCAGTAGAACACCGTCCAGTTGCGGGTGAACTCACCGTTGCCAAGTGGATCGGTGAACAGGCTCATCTGCAAAAAGTTTTGTGTCGTCAGACCAATGGCGTTGATGATGTTATTGGTGATGAATTCGGTCGGGCCGACGATAAGCACCAGCAGCGGCAGTAAAAACGCCCCCCAACCGACCATTTTACTCAGGCGCTGCAAACCGTTATTGATGCCAATCCAGGAGCTAAGGCAGAAAATACCGCCAGAGAATAGGATCACAAACGCCTGAACGGTGAAGTTATCCGGTAAACCCGTGAGGGCAGACAAACCGCGGGTAAAAGTGGCGGCGGTGACAACCAGAGAGATGGTTAACGCACCAACTGTGGCGATTAGGAACATCAAATCAACCAGGCGGCCCCAGACGCCCTGCGGATGCACACCGGTGATAGCTGCGATAATTCCGGACAGGCTCAGCCCTTTGTTTTTCCGCACATGAAAGTGGTAGGCCATGGTTAATGAAGCAAGAGTGTAGGTTGCCCAGGCGCTGATCCCCCAATGGAAAAAGGAGTAGGGTAAGCTGTATTCCAGCGCTTTTTGCGAGTGCGGTGCAATATTCAGACCCGGGGTCTGGTAATAATAGGCCCACTCAGCAACGCCCCAGTAGAGCGTGGAGGAGCCTAGTCCGGCACAAATAAACATAAACAGCCAGGACAGCGTGCTGTATTCCGCTTTTCCTTCTCCCAGACGAATGTTGCCGTATTTGCTGGTGGCCAGCCAGACGACCAGACCCATCGCCATCAGAACGAGGATCTGCACGGCGGAACCCAGCATCCGGGTAACGCCGTTAAAAAGGGTATTTGCGACTTGTGCAGACTGCTGAGGGAAGAGACTAAGTGTGGCGGCGATGAAAAGAATAGCCACCAGACTGATGGCTATCAGCGGCATGTCTTTTTTCTTTACGTTGCTCAACATGGGATCTCCTGGGCACAGTTGCCCGCGTATGGCATTAGCCTGTCGTTGTTATCATGCTGTAGGGAATTAGTGATTTTGTATTTAACAATTTTATTATTTGTTCTTTACATGAATTAAACAATTGCCCGATACGTGAAGCAATAAAACACGGAACGGAAATAATAAAAGGTGAATTGGCGCAGGTTTTTGGCGACATAAAACGCATAAAAAAGCCGCGTCAGTGACGCGGCTCATATTTCGTGGTTTGACCTCTAACGCAGTGCCTGAGCGATGGCTTCACCTACCTGTTGGGTGGTGGCGTTGCCTTTCATATCTGGCGTTTTCGGGCCGCTGGCAATAACCTGTTCAATTGCTGCCAGAATACCGTCGTGGGCGGCTTTATAGTTGGCATCACCGTTGCCAAGGAAGTCGAGCATCATGGCGCCAGCCCAGATAGTCGCTATAGGGTTGGCGATGTTCTTGCCGTAGATATCGGGGGCCGAACCGTGTACTGGCTCGAACAGGGACGGGAAGGTGCGTTCCGGGTTTAAGTTGGCTGAAGGCGCAATGCCAATCGTTCCGGTACAGGCTGGACCCAGATCGGAAAGGATGTCGCCAAACAGGTTGGAGGCAACCACCACGTCAAAACGCTCCGGCTGCATCACAAAGCGGGCGCAGAGTATATCAATATGCTGTTTATCCCAACGGATCTCGGGATAGTTAGCCGCCATTGCTTCCACGCGCTCGTCCCAGTACGGCATGCTGATGGCCAGTCCATTGGATTTAGTCGCCGAGGTCAGGGTTTTGCGCGGGCGGTTTTGCGCCAGCTCGAAAGCGTAACGCAATATACGATCCACGCCGCGACGGGTGAAGACCGACTCCTGGATAACCACTTCGTGTTCTGTACCTTCGCTTACGCGTCCGCCGAGTGAAGAGTATTCTCCCTCGGTGTTCTCGCGCACCACATAGAAATCAATGTCGCCAGGCTGCTTGCCTGCCAGCGGGCAAGGTACGCCTGGAAACAGGCGTACCGGGCGCAGGTTGACATACTGGTCGAATTCGCGGCGAAACTTAAGCAGTGAACCCCATAATGAGATGTGGTCCGGTACGGTTTCCGGCCAGCCAACGGCACCAAAATAGATAGCATCGAAGGATTGTAACTGCTCATGCCAGTCATCCGGCATCATCTTCCCGTGATGGGCGTAGTACTCGCAGCTGGCCCATTCCATTTGCTCAAAGCTGAGTGACAACCCCCAACGCTCGGCGGCTGCCTGCAACACCTGAATGCCTTCAGGCAGGACTTCTTTACCAATGCCATCTCCGGGGATAGCGGCAATACGACAGGTTTTCTTCATAGCAGCTCTCACTTGTACGCCATCAAAATTGACTTTCCCCGTATCCTATAATTGACTGATTAATAGTTAATCCCCCTAACTGGTGAAACATAAAACACAGATCATGAATAATCTGCCGCTGTTAAATGATTTACGCGTCTTTATGCTGGTTGCCCGTCGTGCGGGATTTGCCGCCGTTGCCGAAGAGCTGGGCGTATCTCCGGCTTTTATCAGTAAGCGCGTTGCCCTGTTGGAACAAACGCTGAACGTGGTGCTGTTGCACCGAACAACGCGGCGCGTAACCATCACGGAAGAGGGGGAGCGGATCTACGAATGGGCACAGCGGATCCTGCAGGATGTCGATCAGATGATGGACGAGCTGTCCGATGCCAGGCAGATCCCGCAGGGGATGCTACGAATTATCAGTAGCTTTGGTTTTGGCCGCCGGGTGGTCGCTCCGGCGCTGTCTGCGCTGGCAAAAGAGTACCCGCAGTTAGAACTGAGGTTCGATGTTGAAGACCGTCTGGTAGATATGGTCAATGAGGGCGTCGATCTTGATATTCGTATCGGGGATGATATCGCGCCGAACCTGATTGCCCGCAAGCTGGCGACTAACTACCGTATTCTGTGCGCCTCGCCGGAATTTGTGGCGCAGCATGGAGTGCCGAAACAACTGAACGATCTTTCTACATTTCCCTGCCTGGTTATTAAAGAACGCGACCATCCGTTTGGTATCTGGCAAATGCGTAATAAAGAGGGCGCACACTCAATAAAGGTTACGGGGCCGCTGTCGTCTAACCATGGCGAAGTGGTACATCAATGGTGTCTGGATGGGCAGGGAATTGCTTTGCGTTCGTGGTGGGACGTTTGCGACAACATTGCCAGCGGACATCTGGTGCATATATTGCCTGAGTATTATCAACCCGCCAATATATGGGCGGTTTATGTCTCCCGGCTGGCGACGTCGGCAAAAATCCGTATTACGGTTGAGTATTTGCGCCGCTATTTTGCCGAAAACTACCCAAAGTTTACTTTGGAATAAATGCTCGATAGGTTAGTCAGAGATAGAAAATAAAAAAGGCAGAATAATCTGCCTTTTTCGTAACCATGATTTAGTGACAAAAGAGCTTATTTAGACTCTTCCGCTTCAGGTAATGTCACGTTAAGTTCGAGGATCGAAATATCGCCGTCTTTTTGTTCAAGTTGTACCGTGACCATTTCGGGATCAATTTGTACATACTTGCAGATAACGTCGAGAATATCCTTGCGCAGCTGCGGTAAATAATGTGGCTCGGCGTCACTACGACGACGTTCCGCAACAATAATCTGCAGTCGCTCTTTAGCGATGTTCGCTGTGCTCTTTTTCCGCGAGAGAAAAAAATCCAGTAATGCCATAACTTATCCTCCGAACAGGCGTTTGAGGAAACCTTTCTTCTCTTCTTCAATGAAGCGGAAAGGACGTTCTTCTCCCAACAGACGGTCTACGGTATCAGCATAGGCTTTACCGGCATCAGCATTGATGTCGAGAATAACCGGCTCACCCTGGTTAGACGCGCGCAGGACTGACTGATCTTCAGGAATCACGCCAACCAGCTTGATTCGCAGAATTTCCAGTACGTCTTCCATGCTCAGCATGTCACCTTTATTTACGCGGCCAGGGTTGTAGCGCGTAAGCAGCAGATGCTCTTTAATTGGATCTTCACCGTTTTCCGCGCGACGAGATTTCGACGCCAGAATACCCAGAATACGGTCAGAGTCACGTACAGAGGAGACTTCCGGGTTGGTGGTAATAATCGCTTCATCGGCAAAATAGAGGGCCATCAGCGCACCGGTTTCAATACCCGCCGGAGAGTCGCAGACGATGAAGTCGAATTCCATCGTTTTCAGATCGTCCAGAACTTTCGCGACGCCTTCACGCGTCAACGCGTCTTTATCGCGAGTTTGTGAGGCCGGAAGAATAAAGAGATTTTCGGTACGCTTATCTTTGATTAGCGCCTGATTTAACGACGCATCGCCCTGAATAACGTTGACGAAGTCGTAAACGACGCGGCGTTCACAACCCATAATCAGATCAAGATTACGCAGGCCGATATCAAAATCAATAACGACAGTTTTCTTTCCCTTCTGGGCCAAACCTGTAGCGATGGCCGCGCTGGAGGTGGTTTTGCCAACGCCCCCTTTACCCGAAGTAACAACAATAATGCGTGCCATAGAAATTCCTTGTTAAAAAGGGATCAATTCAACGGTTGAACTGTCAAAGCGTTTTCTGCTAATTGCAGACGTGCCGCTTTGCCATAAAATTCTGCTGGGATTTTATCACTCAGCCAATAAACACCTGCGATAGACACCAGTTCTGCCGTCAGATGGGTACAAAAAATTTGCGCTTCCCGGTCACCGCTTGCGCCTGCCAACGCACGGCCTCTCATCATTCCATAAACATGAATATTGCCATCAGCGATAAGCTCTGCGCCTGCGCTGACGTGGCTTGTAACAATCAGATCACATTGTGGTGCATAAATGCGCTGACCGGAACGAACCGGCACATTTATTAATCGTGTTTTTGTGATGGGAGTAACGTTTTGTGGCGGAGCGACGGGAGCCGGGGCCTCAACGGGCGCAGGACGAATAGCTTTTTCTTTACCTTCAGTCAGTAAAGGAAGACCCATTTCGTCGATTTCAGCCTTGAGTCTGGCGTCTTTGCATCCGCTAACGCCGATAATGCGCAATCCGGTAGACGCGACAACCTTCTGCAGCGCTGACCAGTTTACCGGGCTTTCAAGACCACTCACGTTAACCACTACGGGAGCATGTTTTAAAAAAGCAGGTGCCTGCGCGATTTTGTCTTCCAACGCCTGACGAATAACCTCGGGTTCTGCTTCATGTAAATGAACCACTGATAAGGTGAAGCTACTGCCTTTAAGCTCGATTGGCGTGTTTGACATCCTGGCCTTACTCAATTTGCTATTTATCATCCCCAGCGCGGGGTGATATTCCGAAGACTATAAGGCATGTTATAGTCAGTATTATATTGAGGCAAGCCACCATTCCGTGAATTCAGAGTAAAAGATATGTTTTGTGTGATCTACCGAAGCAGTAAACGTGACCAGACCTATTTATATGTCGAAAAAAAAGACGATTTCTCGCGAGTTCCTGAAGAACTGATGAAAGGATTTGGTCAGCCGACGCTGGCAATGATGTTGCCGCTTGATGGCCGTAAAAAGCTGGTTAATGCCGATCTGGAAAAAGTAAAACAGGCACTCACCGAGCAGGGCTATTATTTACAAATACCACCGCCGCCAGAAGATTTACTTAAACAGCATCTGGCCGCGACGAAACAAAATACACCAGACGATAAACGTTAAACTGCATCCGGCAGCAGCACGCCCCATCGATGCAGTACCTGAAATTGATAACTACGTTAGGGGAAAGTAATGTATCAACATCATAACTGGTATGGTGCTCTGCTGGATTATCCGGTGAGTAAGGTGGTTTGCGTAGGGAGTAACTATGCCAACCATATTAAAGAGATGGGTGGAACGCCTCCGGAAGAGCCGGTGCTGTTTATTAAACCGGAAACCGCGCTGTGCGATTTGCGTCAGCCGCTGGTTATCCCATCTGATATGGGTTCGGTTCACCATGAAGTTGAGCTGGCTGTTTTGATTGGCGCGACCTTACGTCAGGCGACGGAAGAACATGTGCGCAAAGCCATCGCGGGCTATGGCGTCGCGTTGGATCTGACCCTGCGTGATATTCAGGGCAAAATGAAGAAGGCGGGGCAGCCATGGGAAAAAGCGAAGGGTTTTGATAACTCTTGCCCGCTGTCAGGGTTTATTCCGGTGGCGGAGTTTAACGGCGATCCACAGGATACGATGCTCGGATTAACGGTCAACGGTGAACAGCGTCAGCACGGCACCACGGCGGATATGATCCATCAAATCGTTCCTTTGATTGCCTACATGAGTCGTTTCTTTACCCTCAAAGCGGGCGATGTTGTGTTGACGGGGACGCCAGCGGGCGTTGGGCCGTTAAACAGCGGTGATGAACTGGCTATCAGTTTTCATGGTCAAACGCTGACGACACGCGTGCTGTAATCTCTTCTTGCCGCCTTTTCGGGCGGCAAAACTTGCATCAGCGTGCCAGACTGGTTATAAGGTGCAGCTTTATTGCAATAGCGGATACCCTGATGAGCGACATACCTTTCTGGCAAAGTAAAACCCTGGATGAAATGACCGATGCCGAGTGGGAGTCATTATGTGACGGGTGTGGTCAATGCTGCCTGCATAAGCTGATGGATGAAGACACCGACGAAATCTATTTTACTAACGTCGCGTGTAAGCAGCTCAATATCAAAACCTGTCAGTGCCGTAATTACGAACGTCGATTCGAGTACGAGCCTGACTGTATCAAACTGACGCGCGATAATCTGCCTACCTTTGAATGGCTGCCGATGACCTGTGCGTATCGTCTGCTAGCGGAAGGTAAAGGGCTGCCGGAGTGGCATCCACTGCTGACGGGATCAAAAGCGGCGATGCACGGTGAACGTATTTCAGTACGTCATATTGCGGTGAAAGAATCGGAAGTGCGTGACTGGCAGGATCATATTCTGAACAAACCTTCATGGGCGGACTAAGCCGCCCATCGATTAGCAGGCGTTAAGGCTTAAGACTTTTTCGCCTGATACATCTCATCTCCATGGTTGTCATCTTCAACCCAGAAATTGATGTTGAATTGAGCGTCGTCGCTTAATTCAACGCGATGCCAATACTGCGGTGGACTGGTCGCAAACTGACCGGCATTAATCACCACTTTTACTTCAGGCTCTTTTGCGTCTTCATTGGCAAAGCCGTAATACGTTACCGTACCTTCCATCACACAAAGCTGGCCAAAAACGCCTGCTGCAGTGTTATGGTGAGAAAGCAGTGCTGCAGGGACGTTGTCTTTGGTAAAGAAGGGAGTAGAGCGTTTAACTTTCCAGTTTGCCGGGATGCGTAAATGGGACATAAGACATCTCCTTGGTGTGGCATCTATAAGATGTATTTAATATACATCTTATAGATGCCAGCAGGCAATGAATTTAAGGCAAAAAAAACGCTCCCGAAGGAGCGTCTCTATTAGCGACCGAAGAGGTCACGTTTTTTCGGCTTGAACGGCTGTGCTATCACCACCAGCACGGCGACCACCAGGTAGGCGGCGAAGATCCCCAACAGCCACTGCGGCATTTCCAGGGTTAAAAAAGACCACTGGCGCTCAGCACAGTCACCGGACGCTAAAAACACCTGCGGCAGCCATTTGTCCAGTGGCAGCCAGCTTGGGAAGCGTGCGGCAAAATCACAGGTCATAAACGGTGATGGGTGCAGCTGAATCATGGTGTGCTCATACGCTAACTGAAGTCCGCGCCAGGCACTGTAAATCCAGATTATCATCGCCACATAGCGCAGCGGTGTTTTTGGCGCGATAGCACCAACCAGCCCTGCACCCATCACGCCGAATAATGCGCTACGTTCGTAAATACACAACACGCAAGGTTTTAGCAGCATGACGTGCTGGAACCACAGCGCGACGAGCTCCAGCGCAAAGGCGGTTAACGCCAACAATAACCATGCTCCACGACCTCGGGAGCACTGGTTTAAAAATCGCAACATAATCATTTCCCTGCAACATGCGTAGAGACCGCAGTTTAAACCAATTCACTTTATGCGCCACTAGCGGGAATTGAAAATTTGCGTAATCGGATATTTATCATGCAAAAAGTCAAACCGGGCAGTGATTTGCCCGGTTAATTGTTATGAAAGTGTAGCTAACCAGCCCGATTGGGTCATCCACTCGGTCACCGGGACAAGCGAGAACTCGACGCAAAGCAGACCGACAAGCGTCAGGACTAGAGTATAAGGCAGAGCCATCCACACCATGCGACCATAAGAGAGGCGAATTAATGGCGCCAGTGCAGAGGTCAGCAGGAACAGGAATGCGGCCTGGCCGTTTGGTGTGGCCACGGAAGGCAGGTTGGTCCCGGTATTGATTGCCACCGCCAACAGCTCATACTGGTTGAGACTGATAGTCCCTTGTTCCAGTGCGGCTTTGGCTTCGTTAATGTAAATAGTGCCGACAAAAACGTTATCAGAGATCGAAGACAGCAGGCCGTTGAAGAGATAAAACAGCGTCAGTTGAGCATGCTCAGAAGACTGCAAAACAAACTGAATTATCGGCGAAAAGAGCTGTTGATCGATAATCACCGCGACAATAGAGAAGAACACGGTCAGCAGCGCGGTGAAGGGTAGCGACTCGGTAAAGGCTTTACCTATCGCATGTTCGTCGGTGACGCCGGTCAACGAGGTTGCCAGAATGATGACCGACAAACCGATCAATCCGACTTCTGCCAGGTGCAGGGCCAAAGCAACGACCAGCCAGACGCCAATAATCGCCTGGACAATCAGTTTGATTTTGTCCTGACGGGTACGTTGTTGGCGGCTCTGATCGTCAAACTGTTGCAGGACATCACGGACGGTCTCCGGCAGCGTTTCGCCATAGCCAAACCAGCGTAATTTTTCGACCAGCACACAGGTTAACAGGCCGCAAATCAGTACCGGGACGGTGACAGGCGACATGCGCAGGAAGAAGTCACCAAAATGCCAGCCAGCTGCTTTGGCGATAATCAGGTTTTGTGGTTCGCCCACCATGGTCATCACGCCGCCTAACGCCGTACCGACACCCGCGTGCATCATCAGGCTACGCAGAAAACCGCGGAACTGCTCAAGTACGACTTTATTGTGCTGATCGATATGGCTGTCATCGAGCATGTTGTTGTCTTCCGCGCGAGAAGAAGCAACGCGATGGTAGATACCATAAAAACCGACCGCAACGCTGATCACCACGGCCACGACGGTCAACGCATCGAGGAACGCCGAGAGGAAAGCGGCTGCAACACAAAAAGACAGCGACAGCAGCGTCTTGGAGCGAATAGTGAGCAGCAGACGCGTGAAAATAAACAGTAATAACTGCTTCATAAAGTAGATGCCTGCCACCATAAACATCAGCAGCAATAACACCTCAAGGTTTGCGGCAACCTCTTCACGCACATGCGTGGCGCTGGTCATGCCAATAATGACAGCTTCGATAGCCAACAGCCCGCCTGGCAGCAGTGGATAGCATTTTAACGCCATCGCCAGCGTGAAAATGAACTCGGCCACCAGCAACCAGCCGGCGATAAAAGGGTTGATGAAAAAAATAATCGGGTTGACGACTAAGAAGACAAGCAGTGCAAGTTTGTACCAGTCTGGTGATTGACCTAAAAAATTGCGCCACATCGCGCGGCCCCATGATAGCTCCATGGTGATTTCCCTACCTTTAAAAATGAAATCATGTTTTTATGTTTGACCGCAAAGCTTAGCGGGAGGAGGGAGTACAGGCAAGCTATTCACGAGACTGACAAGGTTGGCTGTACTGTAGCGTTATTTGGAAAATGAAGCCTTGATCCACTTTTTCTTCATTGCGTCAGCTATCAGCTAAGATACCCATCTGGTATGATGTGTGTAACTATGTTTTGCTGTGTAATGGAATTTTTACTATGGTCATTAAGGCGCAAAGCCCGGCTGGGTTCGCGGAAGAGTACATCATTGAAAGTATCTGGAATAACCGCTTCCCACCTGGCACTATTTTGCCCGCTGAACGTGAACTCTCCGAACTTATTGGGGTGACACGTACCACGCTACGCGAAGTATTGCAGCGGTTGGCGCGAGATGGCTGGTTGACCATTCAACACGGCAAACCGACGAAGGTGAATAACTTCTGGGAAACCTCCGGGCTGAATATTCTTGAAACGCTGGCGCGTCTCGATCACGAGAGTGTCCCGCAGTTGATTGATAATCTGCTGTCTGTGCGTACCAATATTTCGACGATCTTTGTTCGTACTGCGTTTCGCCAGCATCCTGATAAAGCACAGGAGGTTCTGGCGACGGCAAATCAGGTGGCCGACCACGCTGACGCATTTGCCGATCTGGATTATAACATTTTTCGCGGTCTGGCATTTGCCTCCGGCAATCCGATTTACGGTTTGATCCTCAACGGTATGAAAGGATTATATACCCGCATTGGTCGTCATTATTTTGCCAATCCGGAAGCGCGCGCGCTGGCGCTGAGCTTCTACCGTAAACTGTCAGAACTCTGCGAGCAGGGCGCTCATGAGCAGGTGTATGAAACGGTGCGCCGCTATGGTCACGACAGTGGCGAAATTTGGCATCGCATGCAAAAGAGCCTGCCGGGCGACTTAGCTATTCAGGGCCGTTAATCGCTCCATGCCGGATGGCGACGCCAAAGCGTCTTATCCGGCCTACAATACGTGCACTTCGTAGGCCGGATATGGTGTTTACACTGCCTCCGGTAATAAGATTTACAGACCGTTCATCCTTGGCGGGCAACGCTCCAACAGCTCCACGCTGCCATCTTCATTCTGTTGCTCCAGCATCACGTCAAAACCCCAAAGCCGGTGTACGTGCTTGAGCACTTCTTTGCGTCCTTTATCCAGCGGCGCGCGGTTATGCGGAATGTAGCGTAAGGTGAGCGAACGGTCGCCACGCAAATCGACATTCCAGATTTGAATATTCGGCTCCAGGTTGCTCAGGTTGTATTGCGACGACAACCTGTTGCGGATCTCACGATATCCTTCCTCGTTATGAATCGCTGAAATTTCCAGATAGTTGTGACGATCGTCATCCAGCACGGTGAACAGACGGAAATCACGCATCACCTTCGGTGACAGGAACTGGCTGATAAAGCTCTCATCTTTGAAGTCGCGCATCGCGAAATGCAGGGTTTCCAGCCAGTCGGAACCCGCTATATCCGGGAACCAGTATTTGTCCTCCTCGGTCGGCGACTGACAAATACGTTTGATATCCTGGAACATGGCAAACCCCAGGGCATAAGGGTTTATCCCGCTATACCACGGGCTGTTGTAGGGCGGCTGAAATACCACATTGGTATGGCTATGCAGAAACTCCAGCATAAACCGTTCGGTGACTTTACCTTCATCATAAAGGTGGTTCAGGATGGTGTAATGCCAGAAAGTGGCCCAGCCCTCGTTCATCACCTGCGTCTGTTTCTGCGGATAAAAATATTGGCTGACCTTGCGTACAATGCGCAACACTTCGCGTTGCCAGGACTCCAGCAGCGGGGCATTCTTCTCCATGAAGTACAGCAGGTTCTCCTGTGGCTCAGAGGGATAACGCCGGGCTTCCGCCACGGTTTTCTCTTCCTCTTTCTTCGGCAGCGTGCGCCACAACATATTCACCTGGCTTTGCAGATACTCTTCACGACTTTTCTGACGGGCTTTCTCTTCCTGTAGGGAGATTTTTTGCGGGCGTTTGTAACGGTCAACGCCATAGTTCATCAGCGCATGGCAGGAGTCGAGCAGCTTTTCGACTTCATCCACGCCGTAACGCTCTTCACACTGGGTTATATAGTTTCGCGCGAAGATCAGGTAATCGACAATGGAACTGGCATCCGTCCAGCTTCGGAACAGGTAGTTGTTTTTGAAGAAGGAGTTGTGTCCGTAGCAGGCATGCGCCATCACCAGCGCCTGCATGGTGATGGTGTTCTCCTCCATCAGATACGCGATACACGGATTGGAGTTGATAACGATCTCATAGGCCAGCCCCTGCTGACCATGTTTATACAAGCGCTCGGTTTCAATAAACTTTTTACCAAACGACCAGTGAGGATAGTTGATCGGCATCCCGACGCTGGAGTAAGCGTCCATCATCTGTTCGGAGGTGATCACCTCGATTTGGTGCGGGTAGGTGTCCAGTCTGTAGAGTTTCGCCACGCGGTCTATCTCTGCCAGATAGACATCCAGCAGATCAAACGTCCAGTCGGGTCCATCGCTTAACCGTGTGCTGTCCTTGTTCATGGAATCAATCGTAGCCATTCGCGCACCCTCATTGTTGGCGGCACTCTCTGTCTGGAGTACCTCATGTCAAGCATAGATCATGGTGTTAAAAAACGTGCTGCGGCAGAAATTTTTTCTTTGCGATTTCACGTTAGCGAGGCGTCGAAAAATGGCATGGCCGCAAAATTTTATGCTGGATAAAAATAACGCACAGCAGGAGATGCCAAAGCGGAGAGTCCCCAGCCATCACCGCTATATGTGAGGTAAGTCACCATAAAAAAGCCATATGTTGAATAATATTTTCAACTGAGTTATCAAGATGTAATTAGATGATTGTTCTTTTACTGTTAACGGAGTGGCTATGCGAGTTGTCATACTGGGAAGTGGTGTCGTTGGCGTGACCAGCGCCTGGTACTTAAGTCAGGCTGGACACGATGTCACCGTCATTGATCGTGAGCCCGGTCCGGCACTGGAAACCAGTGCGGCGAACGCGGGGCAAATCTCTCCAGGTTATGCAGCACCATGGGCGGCACCAGGCGTACCGCTAAAAGCAATTAAGTGGATGTTTCAGCGCCACGCTCCGCTGGCCGTCCGTCTTGACGGAACCCAGTTCCAGTTGAAATGGATGTGGCAGATGCTGCGCAACTGCGACACCAGCCACTATATGGAAAATAAAGGACGCATGGTGCGGCTGGCGGAATACAGCCGTGATTGCCTGAAAGCGCTGCGCGCCTCTACCGGTATCGAGTACGAAGGACGTCAGGGCGGAACCCTGCAACTTTTCCGTACTGCCCAACAGTATGAGAACGCCACTCGCGACATCGCCGTGCTCGAAGACGCTGGCGTGCCATATCAACTGCTGGAAGCAAACCGTCTGGCGGAAGTCGAACCCGCACTGGCAGAAGTGGCGCACAAACTGACCGGTGGTCTGCGCTTACCGAATGATGAAACCGGCGACTGCCAGCTGTTTACCCAGCGTCTGGCGCAGATGGCGGAGCAGGCAGGCGTTAAGTTTCGCTTTAATACCCCGGTCGATAAGCTGCTGAGCGATGGTGAGCAGATTTATGGCGTCCAGTGCGGCGAAGAGATAGTTAAAGCCGATGCCTATGTGATGGCGTTTGGTTCGTACTCCACGGCAATGCTGAAAGGGATCGTTGATATCCCGGTCTATCCGCTCAAAGGCTATTCGTTGACCATTCCGGTGGCGCAAGACGACGGTGCGCCGGTTTCTACTATCCTTGATGAAACCTACAAAATCGCTATTACCCGCTTTGACAATCGTATTCGCGTAGGCGGTATGGCGGAGATTGTCGGCTTTAATACAGAACTGCTACAACCTCGTCGTGAAACGCTGGAAATGGTCGTACGCGATCTCTTCCCGCGCGGCGGTCATGTGGAACAGGCAACCTTCTGGACCGGACTGCGTCCGATGACGCCGGACGGAACGCCGGTGGTGGGGCGCACCCGCTTTAAGAATCTGCTGCTCAATACCGGCCACGGCACGCTGGGTTGGACCATGGCCTGCGGCTCCGGTCAGCTGCTGAGCGATATCCTTTCTGGCCGCACGCCAGCCATACCTTATGACGATCTGAGCGTGGCGCGTTACAGTCCGGGGTTTACCCCCTCTCGTCCACGGCATTTACATGGCGCACATAACTGATAAGGACGTGAGATGACCCGCCCGATACTGGCCAGCATTGACCTGCAGGCGTTGAAACAAAATCTGACCATTACCCGCCAGGCCGCGCCGGACGCCCGCGTCTGGTCGGTGGTAAAAGCCAATGCGTATGGACACGGTATTGAACGCGTCTGGAATGCGTTGGGCACAACCGATGGTTTTGCCATGCTCAATCTTGAAGAGGCGATAACCCTACGCGAGCGTGGATGGAAAGGCCCGATACTCATGCTGGAGGGGTTTTTCCACGCTGAAGACCTGACTGTATATGACAATTATCGACTAACCACCTGTGTACACAGTAACTGGCAGCTAAAAGCATTGCAGAATGCGCGTCTGAAGGCACCGCTCGATGTTTACCTGAAGGTGAACAGTGGTATGAACCGGCTTGGGTTTTTACCGGAAAGAGTTCCCACGGTCTGGCAACAGCTGCGGGCGATGCCCAACGTCGGTGAAATGACGCTGATGTCGCATTTTGCCGATGCAGAGCACCCGGAAGGTATTCAGGAAGCTATGGCGCGTATTGCGCAGGCAACTGAAGGGCTGGAGTGCAGACGATCGCTGTCGAATTCGGCGCCACGCTGTGGCACCCTGAAGCGCATTATGACTGGGTTCGTCCGGGCATTATTTTGTATGGCGCATCGCCTTCGGGACAATGGCGAGACATCGCTAACACCGGCCTGAAGCCAGTGATGACTTTGAGCAGCGAGATAATCGGCATACAAACGCTGAAAGCTGGCGATCGGGTGGGCTACGGTGGACGTTACACTGCCAGCGGCGAGCAGCGCATTGGCATTGTAGCGACCGGCTATGCAGACGGTTATCCACGCCATGCGCCAAGCGGAACGCCTGTGCTGGTGGATGGTGTACGTACCGGGACGGTGGGGACAGTCTCAATGGATATGTTGGCGGTAGATCTGACACCGTGCCCGCAGGCAGGGATCGGGACGCCGGTAGAGCTGTGGGGCAAAGAGATTAAAATTGACGATGTGGCCACCGCCGCAGGTACGGTAGGCTACGAGTTAATGTGTTCTCTGGCGCTGCGCGTGCCAGTTGTGACGGTGTAACTTTATTTAGTGCATTTTGTAGGCCGGGTAAGGCGCAGCCGCCACCCGGCAAAAACATCCGCTTTACTCATCCTCATCTTCAGCAACGCGAACACCAACCTTCAGCACTGCATTATCTTCCTTCTCGGCCACCGTCCAGATCATACCAGCGAATTCCACCTGGTCACCGACGACCGGCGCGGCACCAAGCAGATGCTGGACAATTTCACCCAGCGTTTGCTGCTTATCACGATACTCGGTGCCATCATCCAGGCCATAAATCAGTGCCACATCGGCATATTTTGCGCTGGCTTCAAGAATAAAATCACCGAAGAAGCGCTGGTCTAACGACACAGGTGGCGACTGGCTGAACAGCTTGCCAAGAGCCGGGAGATCGCGCTCGCGGCCAATAACACACAATACATCGCCTTCGCGAAGACGCGTACTGCCGGAGGGGTGAAACAGCACGTTGTCACGAAACAGGGCGGCTATTCGCGTTTCTTCCGGCATATGCAGGTCGCGCAGTGCGGCGCCCACACACCACTTATCCGCGCTGAGCTGATAAACAAACTGCTCCCACGGGTTATCCGGATGAATATCCAGACCAATGCGCGACACGGGCTAGCCGACGGGAGGGACCACCACTTTGGCTTTTTTAGCAGCCCATGAAAGCGACGTTCCCTGAAACAGCAACGAGATAAGTACCACGAAGAAGGCGACGTTAAAGAACAGGCGCGCGTTCTCCAGACCCGCCATCATTGGGAAGACGGCGAGGATGATGGGTACCGCACCGCGCAGACCCACCCAACTGATGAAAATGCGCTCGCGCAGATTAAAGCCACGAAACGGCATCAGTCCCGCGAAGACCGAAAGCGGGCGGGCAATGAATATCATCCACGCAGACAAAATCAGTGCCGGGATTGCGATAGGCAGCAGGTCGGATGGCGTAACCAGCAGTCCGAGCACCAGGAACATGGCGATTTGCGCCAGCCATGCCAGACCGTCGAAGTTTTGCAGAATGCCAAACCGGTTGCGAATAGGGCGATTACCCAGCAGGAAACCACACAGATAAACCGCCAGAATACCGCTGCCTTCCAGCGCAGTGGTCAGGGCAAAAATCAGGATCCCACCGCTTAACGCCAATAGCGGATACAGTCCGGCAGGCAGAGAAATGCGGTTAATCATCTGCTGGAGCATATATCCACCGCCCAGACCGATAACGATGCCTAAGCCAAACTGCTGGATAATGTGCACCGCGAACATCCAGCTTAAACCGGTCTCGTGGTTTTGGATCATGGCGATGAGCGTGATGGTCAAAAACACGGCCATCGGGTCATTACTGCCGGATTCAATTTCCAGCGTAGAGCCAACGCGTTCGTTAAGCCCCTTACCGCCAAGCAGGGAAAAGACCGCCGCGGCGTCGGTTGAACCAACAATCGCGCCAATCAGGAGTCCTTCGATAAGATCCAGATGAAACAGCCACGCGGCCATCATGCCGGTGAGTCCGGAAGTAATCAGCACACCGACCGTCGCCAACGATAGCGCCGGGCCTAACGCAACGCGAAAAGAGCTGGCCTGGGTGCGCATCCCGCCGTCGAGCAGGATAACCGCCAGTGCCAGGTTACTCACCATGTAGGCGAATGGATAGTTATCGAAAGGTATGCCGCCTATACCATCCACGCCCGCTAACATACCGATAGCGAGAAATATCACCAGAATTGGGATACCGAGACGTGATGAGAATGAACTGAGTAAGATACTGCAGGTGACGAGAACGGAACCCAAAATAAAAAGGCTAATAATTGCTGCGGCATCCAACGTTCGGTTACTCCTGAATTACGCTGTTTCGTATTAATAAACCCTACCATAATAACGACAGAAACAGCGTTTTACTTAGCCCTATTAGCCGCTTTTTTTACGATTTTAGTACCGGATGCCCACTTAAGGTGAGCTGAGTGCCGTTTTTATCATTTTTCAGCACCGCATTGGCTCCCAAAGGCAAGGTGACAGTGCGTTGTTCATGGCCAAAATCGAGGCCGCAGATCAACGGTACTGACAATCTGGCGCGCAGAAAATCACAAACTGAATCAAGATTGTAACCGGCATCGTAATCATTGGGTGCGCTACCGCTAAAACTGCCAAGAATAATGGCGTTTTGCTGGGCCAGTATTCCGGTGTGGTACAGCTGCAGCAGCATACGCTCGACACGGAATGGATGCTCGTTAATGTCTTCCAGCACCAAAATGCCGTTTTTGATAGCCGGCATCCACGGTGTACCCATCAGCGAAATGATCATCGCCAGATTTCCGCCCCACAGTGTACCTTCAGTTGCGCACTGCGGACCCTCACCCTGCCATTCGAGGGTAAATTGGGCATTACGCAAAGCCTGCCAGAAATGGTACTCGGTGAATGCGTTCATTTCTTCGGCGCCGAAGTTCGCCGCCAGCATCGGGCCGCTGAAGCTAATCACATTCCCCTGTGCCAGCAGACCACACTGGATCGCCGTAAAATCGCTGTGTCCGCACAGCAGCAACGGATCTTGTTGCTGGCGGGCTGCCAGCCCCTGCCAGTCAATTTCTGCCAGTAAACGGCTCGCGCCATAGCCGCCGCGTACCGCCATCACAATAGTATCGGGGGTTTTCAGATTAACGAGCGAGTTAACATCAGCAAGCCTTTCTGCCTCTGTACCTGCAAAACGCTGGCAGCGGCGCGCAATGACTGCTGAATTGTCGACCTGATGACCGGCCTCAGTAAGACGCGCAAGCCCACGTAAGGCAGCCTGCTGATTGATACAGTAGCCCGACGGGGCAATTAAGTGAAACCGGGACATGGCATTTCCTTGCTACAACTAAAACCAAATGTATATCATGCCGCGTAGGTATGTCGTTGTCACCTCAGCGACAGGTTCCGGCTATAAGGATAGATGACGTGAAATTGAGATGGTTTGCTTTTTTGGTTGTATTACTTGCGGGCTGTAGTTCAAAACATG
Organism: Citrobacter sp. Cpo142; assembly: GCF_030332425.1. Lineage (NCBI taxonomy): Bacteria > Pseudomonadati > Pseudomonadota > Gammaproteobacteria > Enterobacterales > Enterobacteriaceae > Citrobacter > Citrobacter sp. Cpo142. The sequence goes on along the minus strand of NZ_JAOWHW010000118.1, from coordinate 1,476 downwards.
ATTACAAAAACCCGCCGTGGAATGCTGAAGTTCCGGTTAAACGCGCAATGCAATGGATGCCGATCAGTGAAAAAGCCGGTGCGGCCTGGGGTGTCAGTCCACAATTGATTACCGCTATTATTGCCATTGAATCAGGCGGAAATCCGAATGCGGTCAGTAAGTCCAATGCGATTGGTCTGATGCAGTTGAAAGCCTCAACTTCAGGACGCGATGTTTATCGCCGCATGGGTTGGAGCGGAGAGCCGTCGACCAGCGAGTTGAAAAACCCCGAACGCAATATCTCCATGGGGGCCGCATACCTGAGTATTCTCGAAACCGGGCCGCTGGCCGGGATTGAAGATCCGCAGGTGATGCAGTATGCGCTGGTAGTATCGTACGCCAACGGCGCGGGCGCATTGCTGCGAACGTTCTCTTCCGACAGGAAGAAAGCCATCAATAAGATCAACGATCTCAGCCCGGATGAATTTATTGAACATGTTGCGGACAATCATCCGGCGCCGCAGGCCCCGCGCTATATCTGGAAGCTTCAACAAGCGCTGGATGTGATGTAGTTCGTGTGAGTTTACTCTCGCACCTTATTCGATTTTTCCCGGGCCTCACGTTCAAGGGAAAAAATAATCCGCTGTAAGTTCCGCTCCACCGCCGGGCCGACGTTGAGAAAACGAAAGCTCAGGCGGGGAGTGGTAATGGTTTCGTTTTTGCTGTCGATAACTTTGCGCTCGCTAATGGAAATGAGCTGGGCGTCAACGTGATACACCCCCCATTGCTCCATATTCAGTTCAACCTGCGCGAAGCGTATACCTTCTACCAGTCCTTCTGGTTTTGCCGTTTCTAACAGCCCGCCCATACCGCCAAGCGATAAATCGAATAAGCGAAAGCACAGCGTGCTGTTGTCCGGCATTTTTGCCGTGCAGCGATAGGGAGGGTGCAGTGGAGCACCGATGCGGAAATATTCGCGACGCTGCACAAACCACAGAGAAGGCGGCAAGGATGAAATAAACGCCGGCAGTTGCTGATACTCGCCTTTTTTCAGCTGTGGCAGGGTGAATTCTACTTTGGCTCCCTGCGTTTCGGCGATAATCGAGATCTGGCTGGCCCGCTGTACGGCCTGGTTTTCATATTCCTGGCTGCCAAAATCCATGACCAGCTCGTCCGGGCTGACGGCCAGAACTTTGCTGATGAACTGGCCGCCCGACCAGGAGATACGCAGTGGAACCTGCTGCGACTTTAAGTCCCGAAGTACACCTAACACCGCTAAGGAAGGTGCGAACAAGTTCCTGATATGAGATCATCATATTCATCCGGAGCGCATCCCAGAGGGACATCATGAGCCATCAACTCACCTTCGCCGATAGTGAATTCAGCACTAAGCGCCGTCAGACCCGAAAAGAGATTTTCCTCTCCCGCATGGAGCAGATTCTGCCATGGCAGAATATGACCGCTGTCATCGAGCCGTTTTATCCCAAGGCGGGCAAT
>NZ_JAOWHW010000117.1:0-34956 GCF_030332425.1 Citrobacter sp. Cpo142 | reverse complement strand
TATCCGGCCTACAAACTACACGCAGCCGTAGGCCTGATAAGCACAGCGCCATCAGGCAGTTCCGCGCACCGTGCCGGATGTGGCTAACGCCTTATCCGGCCTATAAACTACACGCAGCCGTAGGCCTGAAAAGCTGTGGGAACATCGGCATTTGGCAAATCAGGCCATATCCAGCGCGGTTTTACCTTTTGGCGCCGGATACGCCTTATCTAACTGCTTCAACTCATCTACAGAGAGCGTTATCTCCAGCGCGGCGGCATTTTGTTCGACATGCGCTACGCTTGCGGCTTTCGGAATTGCTATTACACCCGACTGGCGAATCACCCATGCCAGCAAAATCTGCGCAGCGCTAACATTGTGCGCGTGCGCGATGTCATTCACCACAGAGTTAGAAAGCAAATCGCCACGCAGTCGTCCCGCCTGGGCCAGCGGACTGTATGCCATGACCGGCATCTGCTGCTGCTGGCACCACGGCAGTAAATCATATTCAATACCGCGCGAGGCTAAATGATAAAGCACCTGATTAATTGCACACTCTCGTCCACCGGGTACCTGCCATAACGCCTGCATATCATCATAATCGAGATTCGAGACGCCCCAACGGCAGATTTTCCCCTGCGCAATCAGTGTTTTCATGGCATCGACGGTCTCTGCAAATGAAAAATCGCCCATCCAGTGCAGCAAATAGAGATCCAGATAATCAGTTTTCAGTCGACGCAGGCTCGCTTCGCAGGCGGCAATGGCTTTCTGTCCGCCGGCATTCCATGGGTAAACTTTCGAGACTAAAAAAGCGCTATCACGCCGCCCCGTTAATGCTTCACCCACTACCTCCTCCGCTGCACCATCAGCGTACATTTCTGCGGTATCAATCAATCGCAGGCCTAGATCCAGTCCGGCCTGCAGCGCAGACACTTCATCCCGGCGTCGGCTTGGATCCTCGCCCATGTACCATGTTCCCTGCCCAATAGCAGGAAGCGATACCTGGTTTGTAAACGTCACCTGTTTCGCTGTCATCGCACCCTCCTGTGTTAATGCACCACAGTAAAGCAAAACAACGCGCATGTGTCCTGTTAGGGTGCACAAATTGCACCATCATGGATTGGAAACCGATCGTTAAGGCGAGCGAAATAAAAAGCCCGGGAACAGCAGATGTTCCCGGGCCGAAATAATACAAAATCTTAACTACGAAGTGGTTATTTTAACCGACCTAGATATTTTCCCTCTTTCATGGCGTTGATTTTTCCGTTTTTATAGACGATGACGGAAATCAAACCTGCGCTATAAGACTGAGCTTCTGCACTATTCTCATCATTTGCCGCAGGTTTGCCATTAATATAAGCAATGCCATCAGCACCACGTTTAAAGTCCACTCCAAGTTTATTCACATGCACGGGCGTGATTTTACTGGCGTGTACCGGAGCATTCGCGTCACTGACCATGGTTTTATGTTCATGCTGTAACTGCTGGCGGTAAGCCTCGCTAATGGCATACGCAGGTGCAGCAGAGGAAGCCACCAACGCAGCGATAATAATTAATTTTTTCATACGTTACACCTTAATACTTATCGTGTTTGTGGTGATGGCTGGAATTAGTATCATTTGTGCCATACACGTTTTGCGCGTTTTCCATAGCCTGTTTTTCAGCGGCAGCATTGATTGTCGCCTGACGGTTTTGCTCCGCAACATAACAGGCATCACGGCTCACACCCTTACTTTCGCAAGCATTCATGCGTGAAGCCTCGGTGGAACAACCAGCCAGAATCCCGCCCATCACAGCTATCATGATTAACTTTTTCATTATATATACCAGGTTTATTCTCAAAAAATCCACATGGCGTATTATATTTAATGCCATGAAGAGTTGCTGTCGCTACTTTAAAGTTTACTTAATATCTGCAATGGAATATTTAATGTCAATTTTAATTTTTTCAGATAAATACCCAAAAGATGTAAAACAAAAATTAATTGAATGATTTTCTCTTTTCAAATGAAAGTTAACTTTCAACGATAATCAAAAAGAATGGAATAGTTATCAACTGTGTCATGGCGCACGATAATAAATAGCAGATCATTGCTACAATCATAAAACAGAATATTATCAAGATATTGCATAAACCCAAATCACTCACGCATGACAATAATGCGTAAAATTGTGTAGATACTCCGTCCTTGCCAAACGAAAATATTTAAGATTAATCAAGTAACAGGTTTAATTTTGGTAATTACAGCAGGGAAAATACGTTAAATATTCGTTGCGACCCAGTGTAATGCTAAAACAGCACAAAAAATCAAATCTCATGTTTTAGATCAATATTCATCTCTGTCACGCACAAAAAAGCCCGCAGAGATGCGGGCTAGTGTTTGACACGCAGTGTCATCAGAACTTGTAGGTCACACCCACCGAGAAGATGCCAGACCAGGACTTATCGACCATCGGGCTGTCTTTCACTTCATCACTCAAACGCACATAACGGCCAGTGCCGTATACGTTCCAGTTGCCAATGAAGTTATAGCTTGCGGTCAACTCCAGGTATGGATCCCATCCATCGTCAGCATTGTAGCTATTCAGACCACTGCGGCGAGACTCGTGATTGGACACGCCATAATAATAGTCGTTGTAGTTTTCGCTGCTGTACTGCACACCGATACCCGGCGTCAGAGTCAGCCCACCATTAGTGTAACGGTAGAGCCAGGCCAGATCCCAGATAAAGCCGTTGCTGTTATCCAGAGTATCACCCGCCAGTGCAGTACGCAGGAAACCATACTGGGTGTTATGTACATACGAGAGGCCAGCCATCATGCTGCTTTTACGCTTGTCGAGTTGGCGCAAAGCATGGCTATCGCTATCACCTGGCTTGAAATGCGTCGGATCATAGTACGCCATGATGGAAAGCTTATCTGTCGTGTCATTCCACAAATAGTAACCGCCACCCAAGCCGTGGAACCACACATTATCGCCTTCATAGGTGACAACCGGAACAGGGTAAACATCGCGGTCATACTGTTTGTATGGGCTGTTAATCACGCCGACACCCGCGCCAACAGTCCACTGGCTTTCAGCCTGTGCGGTGCTAACTGCGGTTGCGGCAAGGACGCTAAGTGCCAGAAGTTTGAGTTTGGTCACAATCCATAATTCCTTATTCAAATGTGTAGCGGTCAAAGTGTAACCGCCAATACGCTTCAGCCCAACTATTTTACGTATTCGCCCCAGAATGTAACCCCCTAATTTCTCAGCGAGTGATGACATTTTGCTTGCAGGACAATGAACACCGCATGAATCCCGCTCCAATTCTTTACATAAGATGTGCTTTTTTTGCTGATGAGTTATTGATATGCCATTGAAATTCATTTGCGCACACAGGCAAGTTTTGCAAATGCCATCTACGCTTAATTTTAGAAGGTGTATCACCGAATACGTTGATCTCCTGACCACTAAAATGGCATGAGAGTTGCTTATTTCCTCAGCAGCGACGTCGTTCAGTTTACCTCTTCAGGGGCCTCTACTATTCATATGAACGGCTCTTAACATGTGCTAAAAAACGAAAGGACGGCATACCATGAATATATTCGATCACTATCGCCAGCGTTATGAAGCTGCCAAGGACGAAGAGTTCACGCTGCAGGAGTTTCTTACCACTTGTCGGCAAGATCGCAGTGCTTATGCCAACGCGGCAGAGCGGCTATTAATGGCTATTGGTGAGCCTGTCATGGTCGACACTGCCCACGAACCTCGACTTTCTCGACTCTTTTCGAATCGGGTAATTGCACGCTATCCCGCCTTTGAAGAGTTTTACGGCATGGAAGACGCCATTGAGCAAATTGTTTCTTATTTGAAACATGCGGCTCAGGGTCTGGAAGAGAAGAAGCAGATTCTGTATCTGCTGGGGCCTGTGGGAGGGGGAAAATCATCTCTTGCTGAGCGGCTGAAGTCGCTGATGCAGAGAGTACCAATTTATGTCCTGAGTGCCAATGGCGAACGTAGCCCGGTCAACGATCATCCGTTATGCCTGTTTAATCCGCAGGAGGACGCGCAGATCCTGGAAAAAGAGTATGGGATCCCGCGTCGCTATCTCGGTACGATCATGTCGCCTTGGGCTGCGAAACGTCTGCACGATTTTGGCGGGGACATTACAAAATTCCGCGTCGTCAAAGTCTGGCCGTCTATTCTGGAGCAGATCGCTATCGCCAAAACGGAGCCTGGTGATGAAAACAACCAGGATATTTCTGCGCTGGTCGGGAAAGTGGATATTCGTAAACTCGAACACCACGCCCAGAACGATCCTGATGCCTACGGTTATTCGGGGGCACTGTGCCGCTCAAACCAGGGGATTATGGAATTCGTTGAGATGTTTAAAGCACCGATTAAAGTGCTGCATCCTCTGCTGACCGCCACCCAGGAAGGAAACTACAACGGGACAGAAGGTATCTCTGCCCTGCCGTTTAACGGGATTATTCTTGCCCACTCGAACGAGTCCGAATGGGTAACGTTCCGTAATAACAAAAACAATGAGGCGTTCCTTGACCGTGTTTACATCGTCAAAGTGCCTTATTGCCTGCGGATCTCTGAAGAGATCAAAATTTACGAAAAACTGCTTAACCACAGTGAGCTGACCCATGCGCCTTGCGCACCGGGCACGCTGGAAACGCTCTCTCGCTTTACCATTCTTTCTCGCCTGAAAGAACCTGAGAACTCGAGCATTTATTCGAAGATGCGCGTTTACGATGGCGAAAGCCTGAAAGATACCGATCCGAAAGCGAAATCCTATCAGGAGTATCGGGATTACGCCGGGGTTGATGAGGGAATGAACGGTCTGTCCACGCGTTTCGCGTTTAAGATCCTCTCTCGCGTCTTTAACTTTGACCATGCCGAAGTGGCAGCTAACCCGGTACATCTGTTTTACGTACTGGAGCAGCAAATCGAACGTGAACAGTTCCCGCAGGAGCAAGCTGAGCGTTATCTTGAGTTCCTGAAAGGCTATTTGATCCCGAAATATGCTGAATTCATCGGCAAAGAGATCCAGACGGCTTATCTCGAATCCTATTCCGAATACGGACAGAACATTTTCGACCGTTATGTCACTTATGCGGATTTCTGGATTCAGGATCAGGAGTATCGCGACCCGGATACCGGTCAGCTGTTTGACCGCGAGTCGCTGAACTCAGAACTGGAGAAAATTGAGAAGCCGGCGGGTATCAGTAACCCGAAAGATTTCCGTAACGAGATCGTCAACTTTGTTCTGCGTGCCAGAGCGAATAACAGCGGTCGCAATCCAAACTGGACCAGTTACGAAAAACTACGCACGGTTATTGAGAAGAAAATGTTCTCCAATACCGAGGAGTTGCTGCCGGTCATTTCGTTCAATGCTAAAACCTCGACTGACGAGCAGAAAAAACACGACGATTTTGTCGACCGTATGATGGAAAAAGGCTACACGCGTAAACAGGTGCGTTTACTGTGCGAATGGTATTTGCGCGTACGTAAATCGTCTTAACATAAGTGCCCGGTGGCGCATGCCTTACCGGGCTTGCAAAACAATGTTCCGTAGGCCGGATAGCGCCAGCGCCATCCGGCACTTACAGACATGGCGAACAGTTGGCAGTACGGGGGGCTTATGACCTGGTTTATTGACCGGCGTCTTAACGGCAAAAACAAGAGCACGGTAAACCGCCAGCGCTTCTTACGCCGTTATAAATCGCAAATTAAACAGTCGATCTCCGAGGCCATTAACAAGCGTTCGGTGACTGATGTGGATAGCGGCGAATCTGTCTCTATTCCGACTGATGATATTAGCGAACCAATGTTTCATCAGGGACGTGGTGGTCTGCGCCATCGCGTGCATCCGGGTAACGACCATTTTGTGCAGAATGATCGCATTGAACGCCCACAGGGCGGCGGTGGCGGTTCAGGAAGCGGACAAGGCCAGGCCAGCCAGGATGGTGAGGGTCAGGATGAGTTCGTCTTTCAGATCTCTAAAGATGAATATCTCGATCTGTTGTTCGAAGATTTAGCACTTCCTAACCTGAAGCAGAATCAGCAGCGTCAGTTAACGGAGTACAAAACGCACCGGGCAGGTTTTACCTCTAACGGTGTGCCTGCCAACATCAGCGTGGTGCGATCCCTGCAAAACTCACTGGCGCGCCGCACGGCGATGACAGCGGGTAAGCGTCGCGAACTGCATGCTCTCGAAGCGGATCTGGAAACCATCGCGAAAAGCGAACCAGCGCAGTTGCTGGAAGAGGAACGGTTACGCAAAGAGATTGCCGAACTACGGGCAAAAATCGAACGCGTGCCATTTATCGACACCTTTGATTTACGCTACAAGAATTATGAAAAACGCCCCGACCCTTCCAGCCAGGCGGTGATGTTCTGCCTGATGGACGTCTCTGGCTCAATGGATCAGTCGACCAAAGATATGGCTAAACGTTTTTATATCCTGCTGTATTTGTTCTTAAGCCGGACCTATAAGAACGTGGAGGTGGTTTATATTCGCCACCATACCCAGGCGAAAGAAGTGGATGAGCACGAGTTCTTCTACTCTCAGGAAACCGGGGGAACCATTGTCTCCAGTGCGCTGAAGTTAATGGATGAAGTGGTGAAAGATCGCTACAACCCTGCCCAATGGAACATCTATGCTGCACAGGCATCGGACGGTGATAACTGGGCTGATGATTCACCGCTGTGTCATGAGATTTTGGCGAAAAAACTGCTGCCAGTGGTACGCTATTACAGCTATATCGAAATCACTCGCCGCGCTCACCAGACCTTGTGGCGTGAATACGAACATCTACAGTCAACCTTTGATAACTTTGCGATGCAGCATATCCGCGACCAGGATGATATTTACCCGGTATTCCGCGAACTGTTTCATAAACAAAGTACGACCAGCAATAGTTAACCACCTAAACAAATCAGCCAGAGGTTATCTTCTCTGGCTGATTTATTCCGGGTGTGGTGCCTTCCGTTCAGCACGTAAAATGACCCTACATCCTTTCCACCAGCGGATAGAAATCTTTATTTTCTTTTTGCATACGCTCAAACACTTTGCGTAGAACAGTGTTGGCATCGCGCCTGAATGCTTCATCATTGCCTATTAATTTACTGGCAATATTCCAGCGCCGGGAAAATACGTCATAATCACTGACGATATCTGTCATTTCGCGTTGAAATTTTGAGCTAACCTGTCTGAACGTGCTATTTCCATCCTGCTCAATATGCGGATAAAGGAACTGATCTTCAGCAGACAAATGCGTTTTTATAATCGCACTCATGCTAACGATCGCAGTAGCAATTTCCTGCGCGTTGGATGATACACCTGCCTGGCTCAACTTACGTAAAAATGAAATTTTCTCAAGGATTTCAACATGCTGATTTTTCATCTTATCAATATTCATCCGTTTATCCTTTTTATTTTCCCTTTACAGAGCAGCAGGCAATATAGTTGAGTTGATGACGTTGCGAACGGAAGAAGCGAAACATTTTCAGGAACCGACGACGATTTTCGCTCGTGCGTAAGCCGTTAAACACAATTTTTACCGCCCCTGTAAGCCCTTCATCACGAACTAATCCGCGCGGCGACATCAGCGACATGTTGCCATTCTGCTGCAGGACCTGTTCGAATCCGCAGTTAAGAAACAAATCACGCCAGCCTTGTCTGGTCATTGGGCTAACGTTTGATTTCACCACATCGACAAGCTGGCCCTGATCGCCCGCCCCCAGTTTTTGGGCGGTGAACATAATATCGTGGGTGAGCAGACGCCCACCGGGCTTCAACACGCGATAATATTCGGCAATTAACTTCGCCTTCGCTTTATCGGCATACATTGTCAGCATGGCTTCGTTAATCACAACATCGAAACTGTTATCCGCAAAAGGAAGAGTGTTGGCGTTTGCAGCCATCACATGAATGTGATTTTCCAGACCATTTGCCGCCACGTTATTCCTTGCATTTGACAGTGCGGTTTTATCCATATCAATGGCGTATACCGTACAACCATAGCGTTGAACTAACTCTATCGCCGTCGTGGCCATGTTGCACGCCACTTCAAGCACCTGGCTGCCGGGCGTCAGCTGTGACTGGCTAAACAACCATTCTGTTGCTTCAACACCGCCCGGACGCAGACGGGTTTTGCCCAGGCTGGCTAAAAATGTATGACCCGCTTTTTCAGTCGCGCTCATTGGCCTGTCTCCTTTCTATAAGTTGCATTATAAATACAACATTAAGAGTTAAAGGTGAAGCGCGCGAATGATTTTTATTACAAAATGTCCTTGCCCGTAGCGTTAGAGCGGATGTATGCCCTGTGATAGACTGAAGTATCAGACTTACAGGGCTGTAAATCATTATGAAATTGCATCATAAAGCGCTCAGGCTCTTTATCTCCGTCAGCGTAATTGTTTTGACGTCTTCTTTTTTGGTTTATGAGCTCATTGCCAGCGATAAAGCAATGAATGCGTACATGCGCTATATCAATGAGAAAGCCGACTCCTCGTTTCTCTATGATAAGTACACAAATCAGAGCATCGCAGCTCATCTGATGCGCACATTTTCGTCCCCTCAGGGGCCTGCTTCTCTCGAACAGCAAAAAGCACTTTGCAACGCTTTCGACAGCGTTAACGGCACTCATGGGCTCAATCTCACTAAGCGTAACTATCTGCCATTACACGGTACGTTGCAGACCACCTCAACAAAATGTAGCGAACAACTTGATGACATTTTTCTGCTGCCCTCTTTTGACCGGGCGGTCAATGTTAATCGCCAGCAGAAAGATTACGGTCAGGGATTAGGGACGCTGGAGTATAAATTTCGATATTACGTCGATCTCAAAAATAACTACGTTTATTTCTATGATTTGATCGACTCGCGGAAATTTGCGATACACAACTGGTCGTTTTTGCAAAAAGGTACGCTGGGAATCGACCAGAATGATATTGACGGTATTTTCACTGGCCGCACGGTGATCTCCAGTATTTATGAAGATAACCTGACCGAGAAAAAGGTGATGAGTTTTTTAACACCGGTTTACTACGCCAATAAGCTAAAAGGTGTGGTGATGGTGGATATTAACAAAGAGAATTTACAGAATATTTTCTATACCAGCGACCGCCCTCTTGTCTGGCGCTATCTTGACGTCACGGTCTCTGACACCAGTTCAGGTAAAGAGATTATCGTTCATAAAAGTGAATCCGATCTGTTCCGCTATGTTCACTATGAGAAGGACATTCCTGGCGGTATACGCATCACACTCTCACTTGATGTTATGTACTTTATTGTCTCGTCCTGGAAGATATTCGCGTTCTATCTACTGGCAACGATATTGCTGCTGAATATGGTCAGAACGCATTTTCGGCTGTATCACAACGTCACGCGGGAAAATATCAGTGACGCGATGACCGGGCTCTACAACCGTAAAATTCTAACGCCGACGCTCGAACAGCGTTTACAACAGTTAGTAAACTCCGGCACCCTCGTGACCTTTATCGCTATTGATTGCGACAAACTAAAAGTTATTAATGATACGTTGGGGCATAAGGAAGGCGACCGCATTATCACCCTCCTGGCCAAAGCTATTCAAACGTCCATTCGCAAAAGTGACTATGCCATCCGCCTCGGTGGCGATGAGTTTTGCATTATCCTCATCGATCACCCCAGTGAATTAACGCCCCGCCTGCTGGAGAGGATTCGCTATAACTTACAAATTATTGCGCAAGATAGATCAATCAGCTTCTCTGTCGGAATTTATAATATGCAGCCAAACGACACCATTGATGATGCCTACAAAGCATCTGATGCACAGCTCTACCTGAACAAACAGAAAAAACGCACCGATGCGTAATCATTTTTCTGACAGGATTTTCATTGTTGTACCAGGAGTAAGTCATGACGGAAGTAAACAAAGGTAACGCAACGCACCAGCGTTTAATCTCCCTGTTGTCAGAACACGGTGCGACCTACCGCGTAGTCAGCCATGAAGCCGTAGGCAAATGTGAAGCTGTCTCTGAAATTCGCGGTACCGCACTGGGTCAGGGTGCAAAAGCGCTGGTCTGCAAAGTAAAAGGCAACGGCGTCAATCAGCATGTTCTGGCGATCCTCTCTGCCGATCAGCAGGCGGACCTGAGCCTGTTGGCCAGCCATATTGGCGGGTTGAGAGCGTCACTTGCCAGCCCGGCGGAGGTAGATGAACTAACAGGCTGCGTATTTGGTGCTATCCCACCGTTCAGTTTTCATCCGAATCTCAAGCTGGTCGCCGACCCGCTGTTGTTTGAGCGTTTTAATGAAATTGCGTTCAATGCCGGAATGCTGGAAAAATCCGTGATCATGGATACCGCAGATTACCTGCGCATCGCGAAACCGGAATTAATCCCGTTCCGCAGAGCACAATAACTGCCCAAGTTAGCAGTAAAAAACATCGCTTCGTGCGTTAGCCCAAAAAAAATCATAATCATTAAAAAAAGCCTGTTCCGTCACGCGTTTACGCGTACAGTAAGCAGGCTTATTTTTTCTTTTGGCAAGGAAACTACGATGTTTGATGTCACTCTGCTGATCCTGCTCGGACTGGCAGCTCTGGGCTTTGTCAGCCACAACACCACTGTCGCTGTTTCAATTCTGGTGCTGATTATTGTCCGTGTTACCCCTCTGAATACCTTCTTTCCCTGGATTGAAAAACAGGGCCTGACCGTCGGGATTATAATTCTGACCATTGGCGTCATGGCGCCGATCGCCAGCGGAACGCTACCGCCCTCCACGCTCATCCACTCCTTTGTGAACTGGAAATCACTGGTTGCTATTGCCGTTGGGGTATTTGTCTCCTGGCTTGGCGGACGCGGCGTTACGCTAATGGGCAGCCAGCCTCAGCTTGTTGCTGGTTTACTGGTGGGCACGGTACTGGGCGTGGCGCTGTTTCGCGGTGTGCCAGTGGGGCCGCTTATTGCGGCAGGTCTGGTCTCATTGATTGTTGGGAAGCAGTAGCCAGCCCGTTCAGATAACGGCCTGGTGTCTGTCCCAGGCCTTTTTTGAACATAGTGATAAATGCCGTGGTCGAATCGTACCCGAGCATTTGCGCGACCTGTTGTACATTGCGACCATCAATTAACGCCTGCAGCGCCAGAATCAGCTGGAGCTGGTGACGCCAGCGGCGAAAACTCAACCCCGTTTCTTTGACGACCAGGCGAGCAAGGTTACGTTCACTCATCGCAAATACGCTGGCCCATTGTCCCAACGTCTGCCATTGTGCAGGCTCTCTCGCCATCGTTGCGACCATTCTGCGAATTTTCGGGTGCTCGGAAACCGGCAACTGCATTTGCTCCTGGGGTTGCTGCGGCAGTTCATCAAACAACACCTGCGTCAGCCGCTGGGTTGCCGGCTCCAGCCGTTGGGCATCCGTTTTGGATGCCAGCGCCAGAATAAGCTCCCGGCACAACGGAGCAATTTTCAGCGTGCAGCAACGATCGGGCATCACGACGGCCTGCGGCTCAATAAACAAAAAGCATAATTGTGCGCCAACGGTAACGTGGTTGCTGTGTGGAATTTCACCGGGGATCCACACCGCATATTGCGGGGGCACCATCCACATAGCATTTTCAACCTCACAAGTGATCGCGCCATGCAACGCCAGAATCAACTGGCCTTTACGGTGCTGATGCAGCGGACTAAAAAGTTCATCTTCCCGGGCCTGAATACAAAACGCCACGGCCGCATCGTGGTGAAGATCCGGTTCATATCCATCCAGCCTCAGTCCTAACATAAAAATGTCCGATTTAAGCGATAAACTGTCATTTTAGCTTGATTCATCCATTGTGTAAAAACGCTAAGGTATCGCCTCGCCTGACGATATGAGAAAAAAATGACAAATACTCCTTCCTCCCGTGGCAAGAACGCAGCGTTGCTGATCGCGGGGATCCTGATGATTGCCACCACATTGCGCGTCACCTTTACCGGAGCTGCCCCGTTGCTGGATGCAATTCGCGCCGACTACGGTCTGAGCACTGCCCAGACGGGGCTTCTGACCACCCTGCCACTGCTGGCTTTCGCACTGGTTTCACCTCTGGCTGCCGCCGTTGCGCGCTGTTGGGGTATCGAACGCAGCTTGTGTGTCGCTATGCTACTGATTTGCGCTGGTATTGCGATACGTTCGCTGCCCTCACCCGGGTTCCTGTTTAGCGGCACCGCGATCATTGGTTGCGGAATCGCCTTGGGCAATGTGCTTTTACCCGGACTGATTAAGCGTGATTTTGCTCAGCATGTGGCGAAGCTCACTGGCGCATACTCGCTGACCATGGGCGCGGCAGCGGCACTGGGTTCCGCCATTGTGGTACCGCTGGCGTTGAACGGGTTTGGCTGGCGCGGTGCGCTGATGGTACTGATGGCCTTTCCGCTACTGGCGCTGATTATCTGGTTACCCCAATGCCGCCAGACGGCCAATGCCAGCTTGAGCAACTCGCGCGCGCTGCATTCCCGCGCGATCTGGCGCTCCAGCCTCGCCTGGCAGGTGACGCTGTTTCTGGGGATCAATTCGCTTATCTACTACGTCATCATCGGCTGGCTGCCCGCTATTTTGATCAGTCACGGCTACAGCGAGTCGCAGGCCGGTTCACTGCATGGTTTACTGCAGCTGGCGACCGCCGCGCCGGGATTATTGATTCCTCTCGTCCTGAACAGATTTAAGGATCAGCGCGCCATCGCCGCTCTGGTTTCATTAATGTGCGCCGTCGGCGCGGCGGGATTCGCCATAATGCCCGACCAGGCATTGCTATGGACCATCCTGTTTGGCTTTGGCTCGGGCGCGACGATGATCCTCGGCTTGACCTTTATTGGCCTGCGCGCAAGCTCAGCGCATCAGGCTGCTGCCCTCTCCGGCATGGCACAGTCTGTCGGATATTTACTGGCGGCCTGCGGACCACCACTGATGGGGAAAATTCACGACCTCAACGATAGCTGGCTGATTCCTCTTGGCGGGGTCGCCGTGTTAGCGATGCTGATGGCGGTATTTGGTTTGTGCGCGGGGCGCAATCGGGAGATCGCGAGCGCATAATGCACAGGGCAGGTTCGTGAACAACCTGCCCGTTTTTTTATCCGCGCGCGGCGCGCAGCATCGCCTGAACTAACGGCACGGGTTTTCCCGCCAGCGCTCCGCGTTCATGTTGAAAGAGCGTGCCAACATAAAATGGATGCGTCACCAGCTCAATGGCACGAATATCACCAACCTCATCCCAACCGGTCACCCGAAGATCGCCGCTTTCAAGCTCGGCGGCAAAATCCTCCGATACGCCATAGTTGCAGTGATATCCCTCGGTGATAACATCCCGCCCGTAGGCTTTGGCAATCAGCGTATTGGCCCGCAGCTCAATATCATCCGTTTTTTCTACCAGCGAGCAGGTCAATGGTGCTATCACCATTCGACCCGTGGTGTCCGTCTCGGCGTGGCCGGCATCGCTCCAGCCCAGCACGTTGCGGGCGTACTCCAGAATCGCATGCTGAAAGCCGCCGCAGGTACCCAGGAATGGGATGCTGTTTTCACGCGCGTAGCGTATCGCTATCAGCGCCCCTTCAAGATGGCGATATGGACTGCCTGGAACGACCCAGATGGCATCATAGCCAATCAAGTCCTCACTGCTGTTGATATCAGATGTAGTTAGCCAGTCGTAATCAGCCACTAATTCCAGAACGGCGGCAGCATCATCGATAGCAAGGGGAATAGCCTGGTGCGCCACAATATCGGGGCTGTAATCACCCACCAGCGCAATGCGAAGCGTATCTTTAATTGGGGAAATTTCCATTAAGCTTTCCTTGTGTCCTGACAATAAGGGACAGCATAAGGAGCCTCAGCCTACCGACTTTTTAGTGGTATCACAATCCCTTAAATTGGGAGTCAGGACAGGCAAAATGCTATAATAGTCACGTTTTACGATCTTATTTAACCGTAATAAAGTTGATGATAAATACCTGAGCGGTAGCTGAAAGGAGCGGATGAAGAGATGAAGATTCAGTGTAAACGCGTGTATGACCCGGCAGAAAAAAGCGATGGTTATCGCGTACTGGTCGACCGATTGTGGCCGCGCGGGATAAAAAAGACCGACCTTACTTTCAACGAATGGAATAAAACGCTGACACCATCCTCTGAATTGCGCAAAGCTTTCCACGCAGAACTGATCGATTTTTCACACTTTTCCGAACAATATCGCGCAGAGCTGGCTCAACAGCAGCAGGAAGGGAAGCGCCTCGCAGAGATTGCCCGACAGCAAACCTTAACGCTACTGTATGCAGCGAAAAATACCCAGCAAAACCACGCGCTGGTGCTCGCTGAGTGGCTACGTCAATGCTGACCGCGTATCACTTGCCCGTTGCCGGATGATCTCTACGCCAGAGTGACCATTCATCAATCACTTCCCCGCCGGGTAGTTTGCAATCCGATCTTACGCCTTGTGGCGTCTGTACTGGAATCAGCGAACCGCCCTTTTGTTCGCAATACACCGATGCCGGATTCGCCATGCCAATTTTTGGTGGCACAGGCGCTTCCGGTTCCGTGGTACACCCCGTCAGCACCAGCAAGCCGGGCAAAACAATAGACGCAAGTTTCATATTTACTCCTGTTAAAAACCTTATCCTGGCAGGTTACCCCGACTTTCCATCTATCTCCATGTTTTCCTGCTAGCTATCCATTTTATGTTTACATTCTGAGCTGGATGGCGTGTTTCATCTTTCACCTCGATGTTCTATCATGCGGGCAACGTCAGCCCAATCATTACTCAGGAGCATTTCACCTCATGTCGGACATGATCCTTGCCAGAGTCTCACAATCCTTAGCTACGGAGCAGTCAGTTGAGAGTCTGGTTCGCCAACTTCTGGAGATGCTGGAGATGGTGACTGAGATGGAATCAACCTACCTGACCAAGGTCGATCTGGATGCCCGTCTGCAGCATATTCTGTATGCGCGTAATAGCCGCCAAATGCAGATCCCCGAAGGGCTTTCCGTGCCGTGGGATGAAACGCTGTGCAAACGCGCGATTGAGGAAAACTGTCTGTACAGTGACAACGTGCCCGCACGCTGGCCGGAATGTACCGCTGCTCGCGCACTGGACATCACCACCTTTCTAAGTACTCCCGTTCATCTTCCGGACGGAACGTTTTACGGCACACTCTGCGCTACCAGCCGCCGTCAGCAGGCACTGAGCCAACGTGGAGAACAAGTATTACATCTGTTTGCCGGTCTGATCGCCCAGTCGATTCAAAAAGAGTCGCTGGTTGCTCAGTTACGTGAAGCGAACGCCGCGCTGATTGCTCACTCCTACACCGATGCCCTGACAGGGTTACCGAACCGGCGCGCAATTTTTGAAAATTTGGAGACCCTTTTTTCGCTTGCCCGCCACCTCAGGCAGAAGATAGTTGTTGCCTATATCGATTTGGATGATTTCAAACTGATTAATGACCGCTTTGGCCACGAGGTTGGTGACCAGTTCCTGATCCAGATTGGGCAGCGCCTGCTCCGTGAATGTAGTGATAATGACATTCTCGGTCGACTGGGCGGTGACGAATTTTTAGTCGTTCGCCTGTCAGCGGAAGATGAACTTGATCAGCTTATGCGTCTGCAGCAGGTGAAAAATCAGCTGCAACAGCAGATTTGCGGTGACTACCACCTGGGTGATATTCATCTGTATTATCCTGGTGCCAGTCTGGGTGTGGTGGAAATTGATCCGCTGGAGACTGATGTAAACTGTGCGCTTCATCTTGCAGACAGCGCAATGTATCAGGATAAAAAGCGTCAGGATAAAACCCCTTTTGTCGTACATTAAGCCCTGCTATGCTGGCTCGTCTTTAAATAACTCTGGTAGATAATCGTATGCGACTCGGTATTATTTTCCCTGTCATTATTTTCATTTCCGCTGTCGTTTTCTTATCCTGGTTTTTTATTGGCGGCTACGCTGCGCCGGGAGCATAACGATGAAAAAAACAACGATTATTATGATTGGCGTGGCGATCATCGTGGTTCTGGGCACGGAACTGGGGTGGTGGTAACCAAAATAAAGGCCACTTATCAGTGGCCTCTATTGTCTGTATGTTTACTTAGCTTTTGATTTTTCTGTAGATAAACAACACCACAATCGCACCGATAACCGCTACGACGAAACTGCCGAAGTTGAAACCATCAACTTTACCAAAACCAAAGAAGGTACTGATCCAGCCACCCACTACCGCACCGACAACCCCTAAGATAATGGTCATAAAGAATCCGCCGCCATCTTTACCCGGCATAATCCATTTTGCCAAAATCCCAGCGATAAGACCGAAAACCACCCATGAAATAATGCCCATAATTTTCCTCACTTATGTTTTTAAATTAACGATTCACTCGTTGTATAAAAGCATAGCATAGCGCTGAAAAATTAAAATTTGTGATCTTCATCACTTCATATTTTCATCTTTTTCCGATGTTTCATAAGGTTATGACTGCTGACCGGTAGGCTAAATTTTTGCCGCTCCTCGTCATTAATGTCGAATCGTCAGTCATTATGCTTAACGCTTTTGCCGTCAGCCCCGTTATTGCTGGGTTTTCACTTCTGGCACACTTTATGCTTTAACAACCCGTCGCTACGACAAATCGTAGTCCGCGGTGCTTATCGCGTGGCTGCGTCTACAATTCGCGCTATTTCAGCATTTAACAGGTCTGTTATTGATGAAAAAAATCACCAGTGTTTGCCCATACTGTGGGGCCGGGTGCAAGCTCAAGCTTGTTGTCGAAAATAACAAAATCATCCGTGCCGAAGCCGCAGAGGGTGTAACGAACCAAAATCAGTTATGCCTGAAAGGCTATTATGGTTGGGACTTTCTTAACGACACTCGCCTCCTGACTCCCCGTCTGACTCGCCCGATGATCCGTTATGAAAAAGGTGGCAAATTCACGCCCGTTAGCTGGGATGAAGCCATTCGTTACACCGCAAAACGCCTGTCTGAAATCAAAAAAACCTATGGTCCTCGCGCCATCATGACCACCGGCTCCTCCCGGGGAACCGGAAATGAAACTAACTACGTGATGCAAAAATTCGCACGTGGTGTACTTCATACCAATAATGTCGATTGTTGTGCCCGCGTCTGTCACGGTCCTTCCGTTGCCGGGTTACAAGAAACGTTAGGCAATGGCGCCATGAGCAATTCCATCAGCGACATTGAAAACTCAAAATGTCTGCTGATCTTTGGTTATAACTGCGCCGACTCGCACCCAATCGTAGCCCGCCGGGTAATTAAAGCTCGCCAGAACGGCGCAAAAATCATTGTCTGCGACCCACGTCGTATTGAAACCGCTCGTATTGCTGACCAACATTTGCAGTTGAAAAACGGTTGCAACATGGCTCTGGTTAATGCCTTTGGTCATGTTCTTATCGAAGAGCAACTCTACGATCGCGAGTATGTGCAAAAGCATGCGGAAGGGCTGGAAACATACTGGGAAACCGTTAAAGACTATGCGCCTGAAGCGGTTGAACATTTGACCGGCGTTCCCGCACAGCAGGTTCGTCAGGCAATGCGTACATTTGCCGCAGCACCATCGGCAACCGTAATGTGGGGGATGGGCGTCACTCAGTTTGGTCAGGCTGTTGATGTGGTTCGCGGTTTATCGAGCCTGGCGTTGTTGACCGGGAATCTGGGTCGCCCTAACGTCGGCGTTGGTCCGGTGCGCGGGCAAAATAACGTGCAGGGTGCGTGCGATATGGGGGTACTACCTAACCAGTTCCCGGGATATCAGGACGTGACCGATTCCGCAGTCAGGGAAAAATTCGCCAGCGCATGGGGCATTGACGTTAATCAGATGGATGACAAGGTTGGAACGCGCATCACTGAAGTTCCACACCTGGCTATCGAAGGCAAAATAAAAGCCTACTACATCATGGGAGAGGATCCGCTGCAAACCGAGGCCGACCTGGGCCTGGTCCGCGAAGGGTTTAACGCGCTCGATTTTATCGTCGTGCAAGACATCTTCATGACTAAAACAGCGGAAATGGCCGATGTTCTCCTGCCCGCCACCTCATGGGGCGAACATGGCGGCGTCTTTACCTGCGCCGATCGCGGCTTCCAGCGTTTTGAGAAAGCGATTGAACCCACCGCTGATGTAAAACGTGACTGGGAGATCATCAGCCTTTTGGCCAGCGAAATGGGCTATCCAATGCAGTATCAAAATAACCAGCAAATCTGGGATGAGATGCGCGAGCTGTGTCCGCTGTTCTACGGCGTGACCTATGAGAAAATGGGGGAAATGGGGCATGTTCAGTGGCCATGCCCGGATCTCGATAGTCCTGGTACGCCATACCTTTACGCACACAGCCAGTTTGATACCGCCAACGGCAAAGGCAAACTGTTTGCCGCACCGTGGCGAGCGCCCGCAGAAGTTCCGGATGACAATTATCCGCTGGTACTGTGTACCGTGCGTGAGGTTGGGCATTACTCCTGTCGCTCTATGACCGGTAACTGCGCAGCGTTACAAGCGTTGGCTGATGAACCAGGATATGTGCAAATCAATACCCATGATGCCGAAAAACTCGGTATCCGTCATCGTGATCTGGTGTGGGTCAGCTCGCGTCGGGGTAAGGTCATCAGCCGTGCGGATGTATCCGAGCGCATCAATTCCGGAACGGTTTATATGACCTATCAATGGTGGATTGGTGCATGCAACGAGTTGACCCAGGATAACCTCGATCCAATCTCGAAAACGCCGGAAACCAAATATTGTGCCGTAAATATCGAGCACATTAGCGATCAGAGATGGGCTGAAAAGTATGCCGCTCAATCGTATAGCGACATGAAATCACGCTTATGTGAGGCCATTGCGTAATTCCCCACCATCGCCACCTGAGTCTGGTTACCCAGACTCAGGTCTTATCTCATTACTTTACCAGGTGAGGTTCACTGAAACGGATGGAGGCAGATTCCTCCTGCATATCCCGCTGCATAAAACCGAGGTTCATCAGAAACAGGCCAGCCATAAACGGCAGTTCGTACAATTCTTCAATCATATCGCCATATTGGGCATTGTGCAGGAAGATGGGAGCCAGCAGACGATGATGCTCTACCGTATCGGAAATCAAAAATGCGCAGGCGGTGATCGCCAGCAGCCAGAGCGGTAGCGGTTCATTACGCACGCGTCGGACAATATCCAGGCGTAAGCGCTTCGACAACAGCACCGGCAGAATAATCATGGAAATCATTACAACAGAGATAGCTCTGAACAGAAGTTTAGGCTGCTCCGGGAAATAGTCGCGGCCCCAACTGGTGCTTCTCCCCAGCAATACCAACCACCACGCGGCTGCCCAAAGCCAAAATTGCTTCTCGCCTTCAGGTCGTGATAAAGGCCGAATATAGCCAAGGGTAAATACCGCACCAAACAGTAGCCATAGCGCCTGCCCATTTTCGATCCATCTGACGACAGTGCCGTTAAGCAGCGGAAGATTCCAGTTCGCGGTGAACGGGATCGCCACAATGACCAGTCCTAGAATAAGTGTGGGGAATGTAATTTGGGTATTCAGTTTCATAAGCGCGATGTTCTGTATTGTTACTTTTTTGCGATCATAACTCCTGTGAATGATCGACAATTAGCATTCAATGCGGATTTCTTAAGGTATTCTTAAGGAATCTTTTTTCGGACATCACTACGTTCAACACAAATAAAATAACCGCACAGCGCCGTCAAAACGCTGTGCGGTTAGTACATTAAAATTCTTTGTATTCAATCAGTAAGAGTATTTAATACCTACCATCCGCAGACTTCATGCTCATTCTCGGTATCGTACGAACGAACGGTATTGACCAAGTCTTTGACCACTTCTGCTGCCACATCCGGCACCAGTAATGTCATCGGCGCTTCTGTTTCATAATCAACAGAAACACCGTTGCTGTTATTGGTCACGGTTACGGTATAGGTTGCTTTGCCCATGATTTACTCCTTGCCGGTGCGCACGACTTTTCGTTGATTTGCACTCTCCATCAGAACTTCCGGAGCAACGAAAAAATCGATATTAAAGTAAGTGTCGTCGGTCATCACTTCGATGTTATGCCATTTTTCCGGCGGAAAAACGCCAAACTGACCGGCTTCAATAACCATCACCTCTACTGGCTCCGGACTGTGTTCATCGGCGTATCCGAGATATTTGACCGCCCCCTGCATAACCGAAAGTCGTGGATAAACCCCAGCACGAGTTCCTTTATCAAGGTGGCGTTCGAAAATTCCGGCAGGCGCAGTTTCTTTGTTCCAGAATGGTGTAGAGCGTGTATGGATATGATTCTGTGGAATTTGAAGCATTTTTCTTCCCTTTTCCAGTCGACAACCAGCGAGTCTTATTGAATCGCTGCTGTACACAGGGTACGCCTCAAAATATACATTTAAAATACCATTTATTGGTTATAACCCTACAATTATAAATGACAAGCAAAGCGTCATATTGAAGGCCCGCCGCAACCAGCGGGCCAATGGCATCACGACTGAAGCGTGGCCAGACGAGCGGCAAAACCAACGAAAATCAGGCCGATTAGGGAATTACCCACTTTGGCCAGTTTTTTCTTCGTGCGAATATACTGCGTCACAAACGCGCCGGAGAAAATAAGGAAGCTCAGATAGAAAAAGCTCACTACTTCAAGCGTAATGGCCAAAATAAAGAATGACAGCCCTGAGTGCGGTGCATTGACATCAATAAACTGCACAAAGAACGAAACATAAAACAAAATAGCTTTGGGATTCGTCAGGCTCAGAATTAATGCTCGCTTAAAAATAGCGCCAAACGGGACTTCCTCAGATGCGGCGTCGCTTGCTTTCGATTTCAGTGTCGCATACAGGATCTTCGCACCTAGGTACAGCAGATAAAACGCGCCAAGATAGCGAACGATATTGAACAAAACAGGCGTTGTTTTGATCAATGCGGCAACACCGGCATAGGCCAAAAACATCAGCACGGCATCACCGATAAACACACCGCTTGCGGCGAGATAACCGCCCTTCACTCCCCTACCGACGCTGTTCTTCAACACAAATATCGTATTTGGCCCCGGTACCAGCACGATAAAAATAGCCCCCACCAGATACGTCCAGTAATTCAGAACTCCATACTCTGCGAACACGTTAACCTCTTCCTGAAAAAACACATGCACTTGCTGCGATACAATATGCTAACGAATGCATCGGGTGATGGAAAGAGAAGGTTATGAATTAAAAAACCCGCCACTGGTGACGGGTGTGTACAGATAAGGTTAGCCCGGATTAATGGTGCAGCATCTCATCCACAACCTCTTCTCCCTTCAACTGATAAGGGTAATAGGTAGGCCAGTTTTCCATCTCTTCAAGCAAGGCTGCCTGCGAGGTATTTCCCATAAAGATATGGAAGTGGCTCGATTTACGCGGCGCGATAATATGATCGCTAAATTGCACATATTTTGGCGCTTTACTGTCAGCAGCTTTACACTCAAACAGATACCGTACACCTTTCTTGCCTGATTTATAATTCAGGATCTTATATCCGGCGTAGTCGTATTTACATGATGCAACCTGATTCCCGGTATGAAACTCCATCACGCCATTTTCAATACCGATAGTGTCTACGTTGGTTGCATAGCCTGTACGGTAATACGCTTTGATTTGTTCTGCCGTTTTGCTTTTATCTTTCTCCGCTTTCTTTTTGAACACCGGATCAAGCTCGCCGCTGACCAGATACGGATAGACAGATTGCCACATGCCATCCCAGTCGGTCAGCGCCCTGTTCTGCACCTGGTTATCATCAAATACCCCTTCAGACGCCTTTTGTTCTGCTTCACTCATTGGCGCACCATGGGAATGATGACCATGCGCCAGAACCGAACTACTGACTAAAAGCATCCCCAGAGCGATTGTCAGTTTCTTAAAACGAATAGCCAAAATTTCACCCTCAAATCAATTGCGAGTGAAATGTTATAATATAACATCACATTTAAATCAACGGCGTTGTGAAACATTTAACCGCTCTGGTGCGCGATTTTCCAACGGCTGTCAAAATGGGCCTGATACTGCGCAACAACGGCAGGTTCGTCACGAATAACTAACACATTTTCAGAGTTAGCAAATTCTGCGGATTTGGCAAAGTTGAACGAACCGGTTTCCAGCGTGTCGCCATCAATAATCATTGCCTTGTCATGCTGGATGTGGTAGTGACCATCCAGTTGAACATCAACCCCATTCGCGGCAGCAAAAGCGATGGCCTTCTGGCTCACCTTACCCTGGTTTCGTTTCTTATCGATAACAGCCCGAACCACAACGCCTCTCTTTTCAGCGTTGACCAATGCATGAACAATATCTGCAGACTGAAATGAATAAGCCATCATATCGATGCTGTGCTGCGCATGGTTGATTGAATCCAGCACTAAAGCCCGAGCCGATCCTTCCGGTGAAAAACCCACCTGAATGGAAGCATGTGCTGCAAAAGCACCCGCCCCGTACATTAGCGCAGCCACAGCGATAGTTTTTACGATCACGTTAGTTATTTGCCTGAAATGCGAAAGAGACCTAAGAGAGTAGCGCTCGCGTGCAGATCTGATCAAGCAGTGCCTGCTGATGACTGATAATGAGCATACCCAATGGCCGACGCTGAGATTCTTCAAGCAGCAGCGCCCAGATATCCCGTTGAATAGAAGGATCAAGCTGGGCAGTAATTTCATCGGCAATAAGAAAACGTGTCCGCGGGTCCAGCGCGCGAAGTAAAGCAATTCGCGCCAGTTCACCACCAGAAAGTTGTCCGGGACGGCGGGTTAACCACTCTGGATTGATGTGAAGACGGGTAAGCATTGCAGCATCCGGTCGCCATGCATCATACACCGCATCACCGGTGCTGCGTCGGGGGTTAAAAGTTAATTCCGGATGCTGTGGCACCAGTTGCACCGGGCAATACTGGTGCATCGGCAAAGGTTGGTCATCAACCAGAATGTCACCGGAAGTTGGTTTCTGCCAGCCCGCCAGCACACGCCCCAGCGTCGTTTTGCCAGTTCCACTGGGCGCACAAATCCCAATACGTTCTCCAGGGCGTAGAGAAAAGGTCAGATTTTGCCACAGAACCTTTTCCCCCTGACGGATTGTTACATCACGACAGCACAGCATCGCGCTCTCCAAAAAGTTGATTTCTTTCAGGCAGCGCCCGCCATTGTCGTTGCAGGTGTTCGCTAATCTCTCCGCGTAACAGCTGTTCCCGGCTGACGTTATCCGACACCCTTCCCTGATGCAGAGCGACAATACGATCCGCATGGCGGGCCGCCAGCGTGAGGTCATGCGTTACCCATAAAACGCCAGCCCCTTGCTCACATTGCTCACGCAACTGTTCAAGCAGTTGATTAGCGAGAGGTGCATCAAGCCAGGCGGTAATTTCATCCGCCAGAATATAGCGAGCCTGACTCAGAGACGCGTGACAGGCCAGAACACGTTTTGCCATACCGCCTGAAAGCTGACGCGGAAAAGCATCTAATACGCGACTTTCCAGTCGGCTACGCTGGAGCAATCGTTCAATTTTTCCGGCACTCCATTGCTGGTCAGAAAGCTGGCATGCCCTGCGCAGATGCTTTTCAATCGAGAGCAGCGGGTTAAGTGCCTGAATACCTTGCGGGACGTAGCTAAAGGTATTGCCACGACATTTGCGAATGTCATCACTGTCCAGCGTTTTACCTTCCAGGGTAATAACGCCGTTGAAACGCAAATTGTCTGGTAAGAGATCGAGCAGACATTGCAGCAATAGGCTTTTACCTTCTCCACTTCCTCCAACTAGCGCCACCATCTGACCAGGCGCTACGTCGAAAGAGATATCCTGCAACAGCGAAGACCAGTTTTTCGCGCCGTACCAGCGATAACGCGCCACGTCCAGTGAGACCTGCCTTAAACTCAACATGCGTCACCTCGTAACCATAAACGATGCACCGCCCTTGCGAGCTGATCGAATAACATCACCAGACTGAACAGCATCAGTCCAGGAAACAGCACTAACCACCAGTCGCCATGACTGATAAACCTCAGCGCATCCGCCAGCAGCAGGCCCAGCGACGGTTCATGCGGTGCCAGTCCAAAACCGAGGAAGCTTAACGCCGCGCTGTGCAACACTGCATGGGGAAACATCAGCAATGTTCCCGTTAGCCACTGGGGTAACAACGCCGGTAGATAGTGATGCCGCCAGCAGTAAAAATGGCCGTGCCCCAGACGCCAGGTCAACGTCAGATAGTCACTGTGGGCCACGCGCTGCGCTTCAGCACGCAGGATTAGCGCCAGACGCGGCCAGTGCGTTAGTGCAACCGCCATGATTACCCCGTTTTTCCCGCCGCCCAGCGTAAAACAGATCAAAATAAGCAACAGCAGATGCGGCATCGACAGCATGGCATCAGTTATAAGGCGCATAAGCACATCCAGACGCGGATGTATGCGCGAAACCGCCGCCATCATTAACGCAATCAAGCCACTGCACAATGCCGCACCAATACCAATTTGCAGACTGGTTAGTGCCCCCTGAAAACAACGGATCCACAGATCGCGACCAAGATTATCGGTGCCAAACCAATACATCGCATCAGGTGGAAGATGACGGGCAAGCAGATTAACGCTCAACGGGTTATCCAGCATTGCGGCACCATATACTGCAATGAATAACAGGCAGCTGAAAGAGAACAAAAGACGAATTAGCGTCGGCGTCGGGTTATAGAGCATCAGGTCGCTCCAGAGCACGGTTCAACATACGGACAAGCCAGGTAGACAGCGAATTGCCAATGAACACCAGTACGGTACTGAACAACACAATCCCCATCAGTAACGGCAGATCGCCGCGTAATCCGGCATCAATGGTGGCCTGCCCCAGTCCTGGATACGCGAAGACTTTTTCGGCCAATAGTGCACCTCCCAGCAGTTCTCCCAGTGAGGCAAACTGCAAACACAGCGCAGGCGTAATTGCATGACGCAGAACCTGATGGCGTAACAGTGACCAGCCTTTATCTCCCTGGGAACGTGCAAAACGGACAAATTCGCTTTTCATTACGCTGGCGATGCTTTCCCGCGTATGAAGCGTAATTTGTCCCAGTCCCAGCAAACTGAGCGCGCAAACGGGAAGCACCAGATGGCGCAGACGCTCGGGAAGCATGGCCATATCGCCGCTGTTACCCGGCTCCCATGCGCAGCAGACCGGAAATACCGGCCAGCGCACGGCAAATAACGCCAGCAGCAACATGCCAATCCAGAAGGTCGGCAACGAGGAGAGCAGATAGCTGAGGCGACAGATTGCTTTGTCCGGCCAGCGATTCAGGTAGCGACCCGCGACAAACCCCATTGCCGTTCCCAATATGCCGGAGAGTAGCCACGCGCCGCCAAGCAGCGCAAACGAGGTGGAAAAGCGTTCCTTGATCACGCTGGCAACCGGCGCATTAAACAACATGGAATAGCCGAGATCGCCCTGCAATACCCGTAAAAACCAGTGACCAAAACGCTCCCATAGCGGCTGGTCCAATCCCCAGCGAGCAGCAATGCGTGCATATTGCTCCGGCGGCACATGCAGGAGATCGTTGCCAATATAAGCGCGAATCGGATCGACTGGAGAAAAGCTGAGCAGCACAAAAGTGCCAGCCGCAACCAGCACTAATAACACTATCAGCCGTAGAAAATGGCCCACAACAGACTTCATCAACGGCAGG
Organism: Citrobacter sp. Cpo142; assembly: GCF_030332425.1. NCBI lineage: Bacteria > Pseudomonadati > Pseudomonadota > Gammaproteobacteria > Enterobacterales > Enterobacteriaceae > Citrobacter > Citrobacter sp. Cpo142. Next base: position 9,308 of record NZ_JAOWHW010000117.1, on the reverse strand, counting down.
TCCAGGTCCATTCGTCCAGATTATTGAGCAGTGACCAGCTACCGTGAATCTCCGGTGCGCCTTTGCCTAAGTCAATACACGGATTTGCCAGGTAGGTATGCTGAATATTCAGCAGCCATGCCCAGGCAGCATCGCCCTGCACGCCAGCGCCTTGCTTGCCATCCCACTCCACCTGTTGCCAGAAAGGCAACGCTTTTTGCCAGTCCGGGGCATCGATAGCCTGTTTAAGATGCTGTTCAACAACAGGATTGCTGTAATAGCCTGGATTGTAATATTCCACGCCCGCGGCCTGATTACTGTAATGATGGAACAGCTCCATCGGATCCAGACTTCCCCAACCAAATAGCGTCGGGTTCGCATGCATGTGACGCTCAACGGTTTCCCAGCTTCCGGACTGTAGTGATACCTGAATTCCCACCGGTTCCAGCATCGCACGTACGGCCTCAGCTAAATCCCGGCGCGTACTGTCACCGCTGGCATACCATAAAGTCAGACGAGCCTCTTTACCGTCTTTCACACGTATGCCGTCTTTACCCACCTTCCAGCCGGCGTCTTCCAGAATAGTGCGGGCTTTTTCGCTGTCGCCATCTTTGAACGCAACAGATTGCCCCTGCCATGGCAGCCCCTGCACCGCGCTATACGCAGGAATCGCATGACCTTCCATGACCTGATCGGCAAGCTGCTTACGGTCGATGGCATAGTTGATGGCGCGCCTGATGGCAACATCGGCAGTGATATCGTTCCCGATCGGATAGCCATTGGCGTCTTTTTTACCTGCAGGAACCATGGGGAACACAATGCCCCGGTTTTCCACGCTATCGCGTACCCAAAGTTTCAAATTTTTCTGCTGAGGAGCGACCGCCATCGACGGCGCGATACGTACGAGTCCCAGTTGGCCGCTGCGCGCTGCGGCATAAGCGTTATCTTCATCAAGGAAGACAAACACCAGCTTACTGAAATCATTTTTCTTACCGGCATACCAGGGGTTCGCCTCAACGATCAACTGCTGCCCCGGCTGAAAACTCACCAGCCGATAAGGACCCGCGCCAATCGGATTTTTGGCAAATGTTTTTTCGTCATACCGTTTCGCCGGAACAATACCCAAAGAACCCAGCACATTCACAAAGGTGCTCTGTGGGCTATTTAGCGTAATTTCTACCGTACGGTTATCTTTCAGGCTGGCATGGGTGAAGTTTCCCATGTCGATTTTGCCGCCGCTTTTTGCTGCTTTGTTATAGGTGAACACCACATCTTCAGCGGTTAGCGGGGAACCATCAGAGAATTTAAGGTCAGGTTTTAACGTCAATTTCCAGGTTTTGCCGTCTGCGCTGGTCTCTACTTTTTCCGTCAGCAGGTTTCCCCAGCTCATATCTGCATTTTGTTTTAATAATGGTGCATGCAAAAGCAAATAGCTGCCATGACTCCAGCCCAGCATCGGGTCAAACCCTTCCGTTGGTTCTGGTCCAATTGCCAGTTTTAACGTCTGCCCTTCGCTCGCATTTTGCGCGGCAAGAAGTGGTGAGGTTAATGCGAGAGTCAATGCGCACGTAAGCAGTGCCAGCTTGCCTTTGATCATTATGTTATCCAGATTTACGTTATTTTTATGCTGCATAACGATTTACCGACGTTAAGCAGTCTCCTGGGGAAGGGATTATGGCGGACAGAAATGACGAAAAAAATGATGCGGCGCAGAAAAGTATGACGATTTTCTAAAATTATCATACTTTTTTCTGATACTCCGTTATGAGTACGATGTGAATCTCAGAAAATTGATTAATCCCTCGCCATTTATTCACGGGGATATTAATCCCGAACTAATAATTGCCTGTGCGGACTATTGTTCCTTCCTGCTAATTCCTTATCTAAAACTCATGACAATTTATGTATATTTATTCAAGAAAAACACCAGAAGTGACAAGTTATGTAAATTTGTAATGATAATTATTTGTATTATCATTTCCATCAATTATCTTACTGCCTTTGAATTTTTAACAAAGGAAGTTTGACTATGCGTTTAAAACCTGTTGCCTCTGTCGTTCTGTCCTGTTTAGGATTTTCCAGCCCCCTGGTATTTGCTGAAGATGTCATGGTGGTAACCGCTTCCGGTTATGAAAAGAAAATCACCAATGCCGCCGCCAGCGTCTCTGTTATTTCTCAGCAAGAGTTACAAACCAATAAATATAATGACTTAGGTGAAGCCCTGCGTTCTGTTGAAGGGGTAGATGTTGAAAGCAGCACCGGTAAAACCGGCGGTCTGGAGATCAGCATCCGTGGCATGCCTGCCAGCTATACCTTGATCCTGATTGACGGTATTCGTCAAAACGGCAGCAGCGACGTAACGCCAAACGGTTTCTCTGCCATGAATACCAGCTTTATGCCCCCACTGGCGGCGATCGATCATATTGAGGTGATCCGCGGCCCGATGTCGACGCTTTATGGGTCCGACGCAATCGGTGGCGTGGTGAATATCATCACCAAAAAAAGCACCGATAAATGGAGCACTTCCATCAATACCGGCGTTAACCTGCAAGGGAGTAATAAATGGGGTAACAGTACGGTCGCCAACTTCTGGTCAAGCGGCCCGTTGATTGCGGGCGTATTGGATATGCAGGTTCGGGGGAGCACAACCCAGCGTCAGGGTTCCAGCGTCACCTCCCTCAGCGATACCTCCTCCACCCGCGTACCTTATCCTACCGAATCGGAAAACTATAATATTGGCACGCGCCTCGACTGGAAAACCAATGAGAACAATACACTGTGGTTAGATCTCGACTCCGCAAGACAGCGCTATGACAACGATGACGGGCAGTTGGGTAACCTGACAGGGGGGTATGATAAAACGCTACGCTATGAGCGTAACAAAGTGACCCTCGGCCACGATACAGCCTTAACGTTCGGCACCTGGAAATCCTCCCTCGGCTGGAATGAAACCGAAAACAAAGGCCGGCAATTGGTATCTTCCGCACTCACGCCAGAGAACGCAGGCCGGGCCGGTGACGCGCGTGAACTGAAGAACACCAACGTCATTCTTGACTCAGTGCTGCTGACGCCATTAGGTGATTCACACCTCTTAACCCTTGGCGGAGAATACTGGGATGCACGGATGAAAGATGGTGTGGTACTGGCCAATACCGGCGAGACGTTCCATCAAAAAACGTGGGCAGCTTATGCGGAAGATGAATGGCATATTCTCGACTCGCTGGCCTTAACCGCAGGAACACGCTATGAGCATAACGATGTCTTTGGCGGTCATCTCAGCCCGCGTGCCTATATGGTCTGGGACGTTTCCGACGCCTGGACGCTCAAAGGCGGCGTAACGACAGGTTATAAAGCACCATCACTAAGCCAGTTGCATAACGGGATCAGCGGTGTAACCGCACAGGGAACGGTGAATACGGTCGGTAACCCGGACCTCAAACCTGAGGAAAGTATCAGCTACGAAACCGGGCTGTATTACGAGAACGACGCCGGGCTTAACGCCAACATTACCGGCTTCTATACCGAATACAAAAATAAAATTGTCTCATATTCTATCGATGATAATACCAACAGCTATACCAACAGCGGCAAGGCAAGGACCGATGGCGTTGAATTTGCCAGCACCTTCCCTCTATGGTCGGATGTGCTGACCTTATCTCTCAACTACACCTACACTCAGAGCAAGCAAAAAGATGGTGACAATAAAGGCGCGCCATTAAGTTACACACCAAAACATATGGCTAACGCCCGTCTGAACTGGCAGGCAACGGAAGATATGAACGCCTGGCTCAGCGCACGTTATCGCGGCAAAGCCCCACGCTTTACCGAAAATTACGACAACCTCAGCGCGGTACAAAAGGCCGTCTATGACGATAAAGGTGCTAATTTAAAAGCCTGGACCGTTCTCGACATGGGGATGTCTTATAAGCTGACCAAAGATCTGACGCTTAATACGGCAGTTAATAACGTGCTGGATAAAGACTTTAGTGAGGTCAAATTGTACCAGGTGGGCCGCAATAGCACCTACGCAGGTGATTATTATCAGACTGCACAATCCACTACCGGATACGTAAACCCTGGTCGTAACTACTGGGTATCTTTAAATTATCAGTTCTAATTTTATAAGATCCTGCTGGTCGGGGCACACTAATACCCCGACCAGCAGAATATTACTGAGAGAAGACACAAAATATAATCATCATCTTATTTTAACATATAAGAATATTTAAACAATTAATACAGAAATACCCCTTCCTGCACCATTAGATATAATGCCAAAACAATAATCCCGACGATACCGCCTAAAAACAGGACTGCGGCAATCGCAAGCTGATTGCGATTTGTGTTCTTCGCTTTGCTTCGCACATCCAACTTATTTTTCGCCGCTTTGTGACTTGAATCACGCTCCATCGCGAATGTTATATCTGCCATACCATTATCCAGTTGCTGTATATGAAAACACAAATAACCACCACATCGATAAGGGTATAGATTTTAAATAACAGAATCCGAGATTTGCCTCACGATCAAGATAATCGTCGGATTTTTGCTACCGAAGCAGATTTCATGCTCACTTTTCATCAATTAGGTTATCTTGTATTTATTCGACAAAAACCTTCACTTTAGGCTTTGACAGCAGAATCATGACGAACTCAGTGAAGGTTACTGGTTTATAGAAATAGTACCCTTGCAGGAAAACAATGTTGTTTTTGTTGAGATAATCAAGCTGAGCCTTCGTTTCAACCCCTTCAGCAACGATGCTTAAAGACAGCTTGCGCGCCAAATCGAGAACACAATCCAAAATTCGGGTTGAATCGGGAAGCTCATTTACCCTTCCCACAAAGCTCTGATCGATTTTAATGTAATCAATGTGCAGGTCATGCAAATAAGAAAGCCCAGAATAGCCCGTACCAAAATCATCCAGCGCAATCACAAAGCCATTCTCATGCAGGATATTGAGCCTCTGCACAAGATCTTCATCCACATCTAACGGCTCGCGCTCAGTAACTTCGATTACCAGATTGAGGTCATCGCGGTTAAAGCTATCCCTGTAATGCAGGCACTCCTGCACGAATGTAGGGGATGTGATATGGGATGCGCTGAAGTTAATGCCGACATGGAAGCCGGATGGCAGTTTGCTGGCAATGGCGTTCATATTCGCCGCGACCTGCCTCATCAGACTTTGAGTTAGTGGCACTATCAGGCCTGATTTTTCCGCTACAGGTATAAAGGAAGCAGGAGAAATATACCCGGCTTTTGGATGTTTCCATCGGGCCAGCACTTCAACACCGCGTAACGTCCCCTCGCGACCATTTACGATAGGTTGATAAAAAGGCACGATCTCTCCTTTTACTATCGCCCTGCGCAACGTTTCTTCAGGGGTATCGTTCTTGTTCAGATACTTATCAATGGCATAAGCGGCTGCAAAAGACATTAACAGGATAAAAACCAGAATCCCTGAACCCTGTGTAACCAGTCTTTTTGCACTAAACAGTGGCGGTTTATTATAAATAATACTGAACGGATACTTTGCGGAATTAACTTGACCAGACGCACGTGCGCTTGTTGTAACGGTTTTTACATCGCCCAATAAACCGAGTGCTGCGTCACCCACAAGCAATGAGTATGCTACTCCCTTTAACGGAACTTTCAGAGCCCCTCGAATATGCACCCCACTAATAGTGACAATAATACGACTGGTTTGAAAACGAGTTTGATACAGCAGAACAGGTATCTCGTTTTCCGTATTTCTTGCGGGAGTCAGCAACAGATTTGTATCAGCAATTACGGGGATTTGCTTAAGTAAAATCCTATTCCCCGGCAATGACGTACACCAAACCTTCCCCTGCCGGATAATGATCAGCGTTCGCAAATGAGGGCGAAGTGCAGCTTCGGTTCCAAGTTGGTATTGTCCCTCCAGATCACATTTTTTTTCAGCAATATGCCTTGCGGTACGGGTTGCCTGGAAAGCTTCATCAAGTATGTTATCCATATTTTTAACGGCATATCGGGCTCCTCCAAGGGTTTCTGTCGAAGATGAATACCAAAGCTGCATATTAAGAATAAAAACACCGATCAAAAAAAGACACACCGCAGCGGTTACCGGTAAAAGTGCTTTGCGCATTCTCATGTCCTGTAGCGAAAACTGATCAGTCGTTGCGATGAGCATTGACGTGTTCTAATTTATCTCTACAGAGCATGGTAGACAGAAACAAAAGTCGCCATGCGTCGAGTCACATTTCCAAAACCACAACATAACAAATTGATTTTTAAATAAAATTATCCTTAAAGAGATCAAGACAATAGTGACATCCCTCTTTCCAATTTTGTTATCATATACATGTACTAATAAGAGGTAAGAAAATGAAAATCTTTATCACAGACAATGACGGTAACCTCATTCCTGTTGACGGGAAAAGCGTCGTGATCGAATTGAATAGTGGCGGAACCATCGAGATCGCCGAGGAGTACAGCCGGGACGATGTTCCTGAAGGCATTAATCTGTGGGGCGGACGAGAACCCTCCCCTTCACTCTCTTTCGAGGAAATCAAAGCCAGAACAGAAGGCCTGGGCGTTTATCCCATAGCAGCAAACGCTCTGCATGTATTTCCGTACAAACTTTCAGCAAAAGAATAATTGCATGCACCAAGTGCGCGCGCGTATATGGGCTGCGCGCAATTACTCTCATGGCTCCGCTGTCCGTACCAAAAGGTCAGACCAGATTGAAGTGATAAAACCGATCGTGCACACTACACGCTCTCATGACTAACAATAGGTTATAATCCTGATGGATCAGGTTGACGTTCTTGAAAAGATGTTTGAGCAAGTGAGAAAGGAACATAACTTTCCGTGGTTTTACTCTGAACTGAAACGCCAGAATATTGCTTATTATATTTACTACCTGGCTACTGATAACATTAGAGTTGTTACAGAAAATGATGAAGTAATATTAATAAGAGGGAAAAGAGACTTATTGAAAGTCAGCACAAACAAGAACCCGGAACAAGTAAAAAAAGCAGCCCAGATTCATTATTCCGGGAAATCCACATTTCGCGAATATACTGCAACACTTATCAATGCTGGCGTTTTCCGATGGGTTACGGATGTCAATGATAACAAACGGCATTACTACTCTGTTGACGATACGCTTTTATACATGGAAGATGTTGAGAACAATAATCCATTAATATAATGATAGTTGAACTAGTAGTCCGGTTTCTTACACTCAGCCCCGTAGAAGCAGGCATAAGGGACAAACCCGCATGAAAGATCACCACATCGGGCTACAGTCATAGTTAATGCGGAACACTGCGGCGACATGACGCATGATAATGTCACTGTACTGTGCTTAATTGATTGGACACCCAGGTAAAAGAAATCCGCAATTAAGCTGGCTCAGTTAATTCAGGCATTGCGTCCTGATGTACTCCTGCAGACAGTTATCTTCGCCGTGTTCTTACCTACCATGTCGACGTAGTAACCTCTGTACCAGAACTTCCTGTTCCTGTATTTAAACTTCATATCACCAAACTGCTCATACAACATCAGATTGCTTTTACCTTTCAGATACCCCATAAAGCCGGATACGCTCATTTTGGGCTGGATTTCCACAAGCATATGGATATGATCTGCACAGCTTCCAGGATCCGCACGCTTTTCCGTTCACACAGCTTTCTTAAGATGCTGCCTATCGCCCTACGTTTCTACCCGTAGAATGTTTGTCTTCGGTATTTGGGCGCAAAAACTATATGATATTTACAGTTCCATCGGGTGTTCGCTAAGCTCTTTTCGCCCCCCATTGGGACCCCCTTTTGATTTCTTGTTTAACCCTTGCAGTTGCCAGACCGCAAGGTGTTTTAACAAATCAAAAGGGATATTAATAACTGGCCCAAAGCTGAAAGCTTTCCGGAACCCCCAGCCTAACTGGGATTTTCTGTGCACAAAAAAACGGGAACCTCTCGGCTCCCGTTCTCATACAACCCAGAATCTGGATTACATATTTTCGATGATCGCGTCACCAAACTCTGGACATTTCAGCAGCTTAGCGCCGTCCATCAGACGTTCGAAATCATAGGTTACGGTCTTGGCGTTGATTGCGCCTTCCATACCTTTAACAATCAGGTCAGCCGCTTCAACCCAACCCATGTGGGGCGCAGCATTACATTGTCAAAATCACAGCAACCATCTGATAAAGCTGAAATTATCAGGCTTTCTACTTTCAAAAACAGTCAGTAACTGCCTTTTACAACTCATTGATTATCTAAACTTTGTTTTTAGTTTTGGGGAAGAGTTTTAAACAACAATCCAAGTTTTTCACGCCAGCGCTACCGCTATTAGCAAACTTGGATGGTAAAGCTTTTATTGCCGCTGAGGTCCGCTATGAGCTGTGAGTTCAACGGGTCGAACGCTAGCCTTAATCAACGGGGAGCATGTTAAGCATGTTATTTAGACTGATGGTTTCTTTTTATCCGTAAAAAAAGCCTCCGATGATGGTTGGAGGCTGTAGAAATTATCCTACTACTTCTTTCACATGCTTCTTTAAATTTCAGATTATGTTATTGTGCTGTGAAACTTATCCAAATTCTCTTAATAACTTCAGTCGATAAGCCAAATCTTATTTTGCATAGCCCTGAAACTGGTTTTTATCATCCATCACAGCAATCTTGCCATTTACATAAACGACATACGAAAACAGCCCTTGCTGATATACAGTCGCCTCCGTATTCGTTTCTGATACCGCTGCTGGTTTACCATCTACTGTAAGGCCATTCTTAGTTACTTCTAACTTCATTCCCTTCCACTGTTTCGCACCTGATTTTTTTGCTGAGTTAATATGCGGTTCGGAAACTTTAGTAGTTGCCTGAACATAGTTAGAAATCAGTGCAGAAGAAATAATAAAAACCGCAATTAGTTTTTTCATTATACCCACCGAAAATTAATCACCAAAAAACTTATCTAATTTAGACTTGTGCTTTTTCTTGTTGCTATCGCCGCTGCCTTCTTTGTAAGCATCTGCCATTGTATTCGCACTACTTAGGGTGGCACTAGTTTGCTGATACTGGCGCTGATTAGGGAAGGTGCGAACAAGTTCCTGATATGAGATCATCATATTCATCCGGAGCGCATCCCAGAGGGACATCATGAGCCATCAACTCACCTTCGCCGATAGTGAATTCAGCACTAAGCGCCGTCAGACCCGAAAAGAGATTTTCCTCTCCCGCATGGAGCAGATTCTGCCATGGCAGAATATGACCGCTGTCATCGAGCCGTTTTATCCCAAGGCGGGCAATGGCCGACGGCCCTATCCGCTGGAGACCATGCTGCGTATT
>NZ_JAOWHW010000116.1:0-54277 GCF_030332425.1 Citrobacter sp. Cpo142 | reverse complement strand
GGCTACGTCGGTGCTAAATCACGTCAGCGCTGGCTGTTTTACGCGTATGACAGGATACGGAGGACGGTTGTGGCGCACGTCTTCGGTGAACGCACTCTGGCCACACTGGAGCGTCTTCTGAGCCTGCTGTCGGCCTTTGAGGTCGTGGTATGGATGACGGATGGCTGGCCGCTGTATGAACCCCGCCTGAAGGGAAAGCTGCACGTTATCAGCAAGCGTTACACTCAGCGCATTGAGTGACATAACCTGAATCTGAGACAACATCTGGCAAGGCTGGGACGGAAGTCACTGTCGTTCTCAAAATCGGTGGAGCTGCATGACAAGGTCATCGGGCATTATCTGAACATAAAACACTATCAGTAAGTTGGAGTCATTACCCGAACCCGGAACTTTTAATTGAGGTGGTTATGTTCAGGAAATTAGCAGCTGAATTCTTCGGTACGTTTTGGCTCGTCTTTGGCGGGTGCGGTAGCGCAATACTGGCCGCAGCATTCCCGGAGTTGGGTATTGGATTTGCCGGTGTCGCGCTGGCATTCGGCCTGACAGTATTAACCATGGCATTCGCTGTGGGTCATATTTCAGGTGGGCATTTTAACCCGGCGGTAACCTTCGGTTTATGGGCTGGCGGTCGTTTCCCGGCAAAAGATGTTATTGGTTACGTTATTGCTCAGGTTGTGGGCGGTATTGTTGCAGCTGCGGCACTGTATCTTATTGCCAGCGGTAAAGCAGGTTTTGATGCAACGGCCAGTGGTTTTGCTTCGAACGGCTTTGGTGAACATTCACCAGGCGGTTATTCCATGCTTTCTGCCGTCGTCATTGAAATTATTCTGACCGCAGGTTTCTTATTAGTGATCCACGGCGCGACCGATAAACATGCTCCGGCAGGTTTTGCACCTATCGCAATTGGTCTGGCGTTAACACTGATTCACTTGATCAGTATTCCGGTCACCAACACTTCCGTAAACCCGGCACGTAGTACCGCAGTCGCCATCTTCCAGGGCGGCTGGGCACTGCAACAATTGTGGTTCTTCTGGGTTATGCCGATCATCGGTGGGGTACTCGGCGGTCTTATTTACCGCACTCTGCTGGAAAAACGCGATTAATCGCTAACAAAAAGACCTGACTATTGTCAGGTCTTTTTTCTCCACGCTATATTTCCTTTTATTTGCAACTTTACTCCCCTCTTTGCATTGAGTAGTGTGTGCTAGCGCATTTCGTCTTACTTCTCAGCAAGGATCTGATTTTCATGTTTTCAGGGCTGTTAATCATTCTGGTTCCCCTTATTGTGGGCTACCTTATTCCGCTCCGGCACAGGACTGCATTACAACTTATCAATCGCCTGTTAAGCTGGATCGTCTACCTTATTCTCTTTTTTATGGGTATTAGCCTGGCGTTTCTGGATAATCTTGCCAGCAACCTGTTAGCCATTCTTCATTATTCTGCGGTCAGCGTGACAGTCATTATACTGTGTAATATTGCGGCGCTGTTCTGGCTGGAACGTTCGCTGCCCTGGAGACACAACCACAAGCAAGAAAAGCTCCCTTCGCGAATTGCAATGGCGCTTGAGTCGCTTCAGCTTTGCGGCGTCGTCGTCATCGGTTTCCTGCTCGGCCTCACTGGGCTTCCCATTCTGCAACATGCCACCGAAGCCAGCGAATATACGTTAATCTTTTTACTGTTCCTGGTGGGGATTCAACTGCGCAACAGCGGTATGACCTTAAAACAAATTGTGCTGAACCGTCGGGGGATGATCGTGGCCGTCGTCGTCGTCGCCAGTTCGATGCTGGCGGGGGTTATAAACGCGTTGATCCTCGGTCTGCCGCTGAAAACCGCGCTGGCGATGGCATCGGGTTTTGGCTGGTATTCCCTGTCCGGTATTCTGTTAACCGAATCGTTCGGGCCCGTAATTGGTAGTGCCGCCTTCTTTAACGACCTGGCCCGTGAGCTGATCGCCATTATGTTGATTCCAGGAATGGTGGGCCGCAGCCGCTCTACCGCGCTGGGATTATGCGGCGCGACATCAATGGATTTCACCCTGCCCGTTTTACAACGCAGCGGCGGTCTGGAAATGGTCCCGGCAGCCATCGTCCACGGCTTTATTCTGAGTCTTTTAGTGCCTCTGCTGATGGCGTTTTTCTCCGCCTGACGCCCGGGCAAATACCTCTCTGGCGGTAGTCAGCTACCGCCAAAATTGCGCTAAATCAATCTCCCTGCAAGTAGTAGCAGAAATCCCTTTTATCCCTACGCGCACAGGCATAACCTTAAACATGTATATTAAATATAACTTTAAAAGGTGTGACCATGTTTTGTGTGCAATGTGAACAAACCATCCGTACTCCGGCAGGAAACGGCTGCTCTTACGCGCAGGGTATGTGCGGTAAAACGGCTGAAACCTCCGATTTGCAGGATCTGCTAATTGCTTCCCTACAAGGTCTGTCTGCATGGGCTGTTAAAGCACGTGAATACGGCATCATCGACCATGAGGTTGATAACTTTGCGCCGCGTGCGTTCTTCTCCACGCTGACTAACGTTAACTTCGATTCCCCGCGTATTGTTGGCTATGCCCGTGAAGCTATCGCCATGCGCGACGCCCTGAAAGCGCAATGCCTGAACATCGATGCGAAGGCAGCGGTCGCCAACCCAATGGCCGATCTGCAACTGGTCAGCGACGATCTGGGCGACCTGCAACGTCAGGCCGCTGAATTTACCCCGAACAAAGACAAAGCAGCCATCGGCGAGAACATTCTCGGCCTGCGTCTGCTGTGTCTGTACGGCCTGAAAGGTGCGGCAGCTTACATGGAACACGCGCACGTTCTTGGTCAGTACGACAACGATATCTATGCTCAGTACCACAAAATCATGGCGTGGCTGGGTACCTGGCCTTCCGATATGAACGCTCTGTTGGAGTGTTCAATGGAAATCGGCCAGATGAACTTCAAAGTAATGAGCATTCTGGATGCCGGTGAAACCACCAAATACGGTCACCCGACCCCGACCCAGGTCAACGTAAAAGCGACCGAAGGTAAGTGCATCCTGATCTCCGGTCACGACCTGAAAGATCTGTACAACCTGCTGGAGCAGACCGAAGGTACTGGTGTTAACGTTTATACCCACGGTGAAATGCTGCCGGCGCACGGCTACCCGGAACTGCGTAAGTTCAAGCACCTGATCGGTAACTACGGCAGCGGTTGGCAGAACCAGCAGGTAGAGTTTGCCCGCTTCCCAGGTCCGATCGTCATGACCTCTAACTGCATCATCGACCCGACCGTTGGCGCGTACGACGACCGTATCTGGACCCGTAGCATCGTCGGTTGGCCGGGTGTCAGCCACCTCGAAGGCGACAACTTCGGTCCGGTTATCGCTCAGGCACAGCAGATGGCTGGCTTCCCGTACAGCGAAATCCCGCACCTGATCACCGTAGGTTTCGGTCGTCAGACCCTGCTGGGCGCTGCTGATACCCTGATCGACCTGGTGAGCCGCGAAAAACTGCGTCACATATTCCTGGTTGGCGGTTGTGACGGTGCACGTGGTGAACGTAACTACTTCACCGACTTCGCCACCAGCGTGCCGGATGACTGCCTGATCCTGACCCTTGCTTGCGGTAAATACCGTTTCAACAAACTGGAGTTCGGCGATATCGAAGGTCTGCCGCGTCTGGTGGATGCCGGTCAGTGTAACGATGCTTACTCTGCCATCATCCTGGCGGTAACCCTGGCTGAGAAACTGGGCTGTGGCGTGAACGATCTGCCGCTGTCTCTGGTGCTCTCCTGGTTCGAACAGAAAGCGATTGTTATTCTGCTGACCCTGCTGTCTCTGGGCGTGAAAAACATCGTCACTGGCCCGACTGCACCTGGTTTCTTCACACCGGATCTGCTGGCAGTTCTCAACGAGAAATTTGGTCTGCGTTCCGTGACCACCGTTGAAGAAGACATGAAGCAACTGCTGAGCGCGTAAGGAGTAAAGAATGACAATGCCAACTCATCAGTGCCCATGGCGGATGCAGGTTCACCACATCCATCAGGAAACGCCGGATGTATGGACAATTTCGTTGCTGTGCCACGATTATTATCCTTACCGCGCCGGGCAGTATGCACTGGTCAGCGTACGTAATTCAGCGGATACGCTGCGTGCTTACACCATTTCTTCAACGCCGGGCGTTAGCGAGTACATCACGTTGACCATCCGCCGGATTGACGATGGCGCAGGTTCACAGTGGCTAACCCGCGACGTGAAGCGCGGCGACTATATCTGGCTGTCGGATGCAATGGGTGAGTTCACCTGTGAAGATAAAGCGGAAGACAAGTTCCTGATGCTGGCCGCCGGCTGTGGTGTCACGCCAATCATGTCAATGCGTCGCTGGTTGGCAAAGTACCGCCCACAAGCGGATATACAGGTAATCTTTAACGTTCGCTCGCCGCAAGATGTCATTTTTGCCGACGAGTGGCGCGAATATCCGGTGACATTAGTTGCTGAAAACAATGCCACAGAAGGTTTTGTTTCCGGCCGACTGACGACTGAACTGCTGAAAAGCGTACCGGATCTGACCTCGCGTACCGTGATGACCTGTGGCCCGGCACCGTATATGGATCTGGTCGAGAAAGAAGTCAAAGCGCTGGGCGTGACGCGCTTCTTTAAGGAGCAGTTCTTCACACCTGTTGCCGAAGCCGCCACCAGCGGTCTGAAGTTTACCAAGCTACAGCCGGCGAAAGAGTTCTACGCGCCGGTGGGCAGTACGCTGCTGGATGCGCTGGAAAGCAACAAGGTTCCGGTTGTCGCCGCATGCCGTGCAGGCGTTTGCGGCTGCTGCAAAACCAAAGTGGTTGACGGTAACTACACGGTCAGCAGCACCATGACGCTGACCGACGCAGAAATCGCTGAAGGTTATGTGCTGGCTTGTTCCTGTCATCCGCAGGGTGATTTAGTGCTGGCGTAATTGGCCGGTATCTGATGTGCAAAAGGCTGCCTGGCTGTACCGGGTGGCCTTTTTTTATGCTGTCAGGCGTTGCAAAATTCTGATGTTTTCACTCTCCCCGCAAATTATCGACCACACTTACCCTGCGCAGATTAAACATAATCCCCGACTAGTACGTCGAACTTTCTACAAGGATCCCCATGAAAAAAGTGGCCATTGTCGGCGTCGGTCCCACCGGGATTTATACGTTTCATGCCCTGGTTGAGCGCGGTGAACCGCTGGAAATAGAGCTTTACGAGCAAGCTGAAGAGGCGGGCGTTGGCATGCCTTACAATAGCGACAACAACGCAGACCATATGCTGGCAAATATAGCCAGCATTGAGATCCCGCCGATCTATATCAGTTATCTGACGTGGCTTCAGAATCAAAGTGATGACTATCTGGCCCAGTTTCAGATTGAACGCGCGTCTTTGCATGAGCGGCAATTTTTGCCCCGCGTGATCCTCGGCGACTATTATCGCGATCGTTTCTTAGCCATTGTCGAGAAAGCGCAACAAGCCGGTTTCACGATTCGCGTACATGAATCAAGCGAAGTCACCGACCTGCGAGCAGACCCGAATGGGGTTTCTTTGTGGATCAACCACGCGTCACAGCCCGTTGAGGTGGATTTCGCCGCTATCGCCACTGGTCATCTGTGGCCTGAAACGGATGCTCAGGCACGCAAATTTTTCCCCAGTCCGTGGACCGGTCTGATGGACGCGCAGATTGGTGCTTGCCGGGTAGGGATTCTGGGCACCTCGTTAAGTGCTATCGACGCCGCGATGGCTGTGGCCAGTCAGCATGGCACCTTCACTACCAATACCGACCATTCACTGCAATTCACACCTAAATCCGACAGTCAAAACCTGAAACTGACCCTGATGTCGCGCAGCGGGGTACTGCCTGAAGCGGATTTTTACTGCCCCCTTCCGTATGAATCGCTGAATATCGCGACGCCAGAAGCGATTGAAGATGCCATTGCCCATGGCCAAAACGGATTACTGGACCGCATCTTTCAGCTTATGGCGCAACAACTGCAAGACGCAGCGCCAGGCTGGTGCCAACAGGTGGCGCTTGCGCCGCTTAACGCCGACACGTTCCCCGAAGTCTATTTCGCCGACAGGCTCAGACATGACCCTTTTGACTGGGCGAGACGTAACCTGGTAGAAGTTGAGCGCAACAAGCAAAAACAACATACCGTCGCCTGGCGCTATACCTTGCTGCGCCTGCACGAGGTTATCGAGGAGATAGTCCCTCATCTTGATACCCGCGACGAAAAACGTTTCAGGTGCGGACTGGCGCGGGTATTTATTGATAACTATGCGGCAATCCCGTCAGAGTCAGTTCGCCGAATGTTGGCGCTGCACGAAGCCGGGCTGATTGAGATCCTCGCGCTTGGCACAGATTATGAGCGTATGAATGAACAGGAAATGACGGTAATTTCCCACCACGGTCAGCGCAGCGAATTTGATGTGTTTATTGACGCCCGAGGACAACGGGCATTGCAGAGCAAAGATATCCCATTCCCAACGCTACGCGATCAACTGCTGGCCTGTGGCGATGAGATCCCGGATGTCGGCGAAGATTACACGCTGCAAGCGCCGGAAAACGCTCGCAATCGCATCGCTTTTGGCGGGCTGCCGTGGTTGATGCACGATCGTCCGTTTATTCAGGGATTAGTGGTCAGCGCTGAAATAGGCGCCGCGATGGCAAGGGCATTGACGCAGCGAGCGCTGAGACGTCGGCACAAACTATGGAACAGTGACGACATAGATTAGCGACAGATTGAACGTCGAGGCGGAGCAATGCTACGCTTTCCCGCCTCGGTATTGACTCTCAGATGGTAACTATCGCCAGGCTGAATTTCCGGCAACGGAGTAACGCCCCGCCCCCAAAAACGCCACGGCCAGCGCGCCGATGAAGAAATAAACCAGACTTTCAATCGCCCATGCACCGGTTTTATCCAGTGTCCAGGTTTCGCCCATCCCGACCATCAGCCATGCCACAACCATCGTAAACGCCAGCCCCAACGCCGCCGGACGCGTCAGGATGCCAAGAATAATCAGGCACGGTGCCACGACCTCTCCCAACAGAACGCCATACGCAATAAAGCCAGGGAAACCTTTCGCGATCAACATACCGCTGATGCCATCAATACCCGCAAAGAGTTTATGCAGCCCATGAAACAGCATCAGCCCACCGACGGCAAAGCGTAACAATAACTTGCCAAAATCTTCGTGAGTCAGCACTCGGTTAACTGAATTTAATAGTTTTATAACCATTTGAATTTATTCCTTGTTTCACCATGTCCAAAACAAACTACGCTTAATACAGGTTAAATGAAACCTGCCGGAAATAAGGGGGAAATGAGAAGCATAACTATTATCTTCATCTAAACTTGTAACCGGTATCACATTAGAGGAGAAGGAAAACCATGAAACAAACGGTTGCCGCTTTTATTGCTAAAACACTCGAACAGGCTGGCGTAAAACGCATTTGGGGTGTAACGGGTGACTCGCTAAATGGTCTGAGTGACAGTCTGAATCGTATGGGAACAATTGACTGGATGCCAACCCGTCATGAAGAGGTTGCAGCCTTCGCTGCGGGCGCTGAAGCGCAGTTGACGGGCGAACTAGCCGTCTGCGCAGGCTCGTGCGGGCCAGGCAACCTGCACCTGATCAACGGGCTGTTTGATTGTCACCGTAACCACGTCCCGGTGCTGGCAATCGCCGCGCATATTCCCTCCAGTGAAATAGGCAGCGGTTATTTTCAGGAGACCCACCCGCAAGAGTTGTTCCGCGAATGTAGCCACTATTGCGAGCTGGTTTCCAGCCCAGAACAGATCCCACAGGTGCTGGCAATTGCCATGCGTAAGGCGGTGCTCAACCGTGGCGTTTCCGTGGTGGTTTTACCCGGTGACGTGGCGCTAAAACCTGCACCTGAAAGCGCCACCACGCACTGGTATCATGCGCCGCTCCCGGTGGTGACTCCACAAGAAGAAGAGCTGAGAAAACTGGCGCAACTGCTGCGCTACTCCAGCAATATCGCCCTGATGTGCGGTAGTGGCTGCGCCGGTGCGCATAAAGAACTGGTTGAGTTTGCGGCTAAAATTAAAGCGCCGATTGTTCACGCCCTGCGTGGTAAAGAGCATGTTGAGTACGATAACCCCTATGACGTGGGTATGACCGGGCTGATTGGCTTTTCATCCGGCTTCCATACCATGATGAATGCCGACACGCTGATCCTGCTCGGTACCCAGTTCCCTTATCGCCCGTTCTACCCCACCGACGCCAAAATTATTCAGATTGATATCAATCCGGCGAGTATTGGCGCGCACAGTAAAGTTGATATGGCGCTGGTAGGCGATATTAAATCCACGTTACGGGCCCTACTGCCTCTGGTGGAAGAGAAAACCGAGCGGCAGTTCCTGGACAAAGCGCTTGAGCACTATCGCGAGGCGCGCAAAGGGCTGGATGATTTAGCCAAACCCAGCGATAAAGCCATTCACCCGCAATATCTGGCGCAACAGATCAGCCACTTTGCCGCTGACGATGCCATCTTTACCTGTGACGTTGGCACGCCAACGGTGTGGGCAGCACGCTATCTGAAAATGAACGGCAAACGTCGCCTGCTCGGATCGTTTAACCACGGGTCGATGGCGAATGCCATGCCGCAGGCACTCGGCGCACAAGCGACCGAACCAGGACGCCAGGTTGTGGCAATGTGCGGTGATGGCGGCTTTAGCATGCTGATGGGCGACTTTCTGTCGGTTGTTCAGATGAAGCTGCCAGTGAAGATTATTGTCTTCAACAACAGCGTGCTGGGATTTGTCGCAATGGAGATGAAAGCGGGCGGTTATCTGACCGACGGCACCGAACTGCACGACACCAACTTCGCGCGGATTGCCGAAGCCTGCGGCATTACAGGCATTCGCGTGGAAAAATCCTCAGAGGTTGATGAAGCGCTGCAAAGGGCGATGTCGATTGACGGCCCGGTGCTGGTCGATGTGGTCGTTGCGAAAGAAGAGCTGGCGATCCCACCGCAAATCAAACTCGAACAAGCCAAAGGTTTTAGCCTGTATATGCTGCGCGCAATCATCAGCGGGCGCGGTGATGAAGTGATCGAACTGGCGAAAACGAACTGGCTCAGGTAAAACATCCTTATTAAATCACACACAAAATCATTCATGATGCATCAAGGCGGCTAGCCCGAAAATCCCCAGGAGCATAGGTATACTATGTGACTGGGGTTTAAGGATGCGGCCAACGCCGAGGCAGCTTGAAGGATGAAGTGTAATAAGGAGACACCATGATTGATTTACGCAGTGATACCGTCACCCGCCCGAGTCGCGCCATGCTGGAAGAGATGATGGCAGCCCCGGTCGGGGATGACGTGTATGGAGACGACCCTACCGTTAACGCCCTCCAGCAATACGCCGCAGAGCTTTCTGGTAAAGAAGCCGCTATTTTCCTACCCACCGGCACTCAGGCAAACCTGGTGGCGCTGCTCAGCCATTGTCAGCGTGGCGAAGAGTACATTGCCGGTCAGGGCGCACATAACTATCTCTACGAAGCAGGTGGCGCAGCGGTGCTCGGTAGCATTCAACCGCAGCCTATCGACGCCGCACCGGATGGCTCCCTGCCGCTGGACAAAGTGGCTGCAAAAATCAAAGTGGACGATATCCATTTTGCCCGCACCCGCTTGCTCAGCCTGGAAAATACCCACAACGGCAAAGTGCTGCCGCGCGCGTATCTGAAAGACGCCTGGGAATTCACCCGCGAGCGTAATCTTGCCCTGCACGTCGACGGCGCACGTATTTTTAACGCCATCGTCGCCTACGGCTGTGAACTTAAAGATGTCACGCAATACTGTGATTCGTTCACCATTTGCCTCTCCAAAGGCCTCGGCACCCCCGTTGGTTCACTGCTGGTCGGCAGCCACGAGTACATCAAACGCGCTATTCGCTGGCGCAAAATGACCGGCGGCGGAATGCGTCAGGCCGGTATTCTGGCAGCAGCCGGACTGTATGCGCTGAAAAATAACGTGCCGCGTTTGCAGGAAGACCATGACAACGCCGCCTGGATGGCGGAGCAGCTGCGCGAAGCAGGGGCGGACGTCATGCGCCACGACACAAATATGCTGTTTGTTCGCGTTGGCGAAGAGCACGCTGCCGCGCTGGGCGAATATATGAAAGCGCAAGGCGTGCTGATTAACGCCTCCCCAATTGTGCGCCTGGTGATGCACCTGGACGTATCGCGTGAACAACTTGCTGAAGTCGTCGCCCACTGGCGCGCTTTTTTAACCCAATAAGGAGATGGGCGTGCCGCAACGGATTTTGGTTCTTGGCGCCAGTGGCTACATTGGTCAGCATTTGGTACAGGCGCTCAGTCAGCAAGGGCATCAGGTGTTGGCTACGGCACGTCGCATTGAACGGCTGGAAAAGCAGCAACTGGCCAATGTCAGTTGCCACAAGGTCGATTTGAATTGGCCAGAAAACCTCACCCCGCTGCTGACGGGTGTTGATACGGTTTATTATCTGGTTCATGGTATGGGCGAAGGCGGTGATTTTATCGCCCACGAACGTCAGGTGGCGATGAACGTGCGCGATGCGCTGCGTAATACGCCAGTTAAACAGCTTATTTTCCTGAGCTCATTGCAGGCTCCCCGGCATGAACAATCCGATCATCTGCGTGCGCGACAGATAACCGCAGACACCCTGCGCGAGTCAGGCGTGCCAATGACGGAATTGCGCGCGGGCATTATCGTGGGAGCGGGTTCCGCTGCCTTTGAAGTCATGCGCGATATGGTTTACAACCTGCCGGTTCTCACCCCTCCACGCTGGGTACGCTCGCGTACCACACCTATCGCGCTGGAGAATTTAATGTACTACCTGGTGGCGTTGCTGGAACATCCCACACAGCATCACCGCGTCCTCGAAGCCGCCGGACCGCAGGTGTTGAGCTATCAGGAACAGTTCGAGCATTTTATGGCGGTCAGCGGTAAACATCGCCTGCTCATCCCCATCCCCTTCCCTACCCGCTGGATTTCGGTCTGGTTTTTGAACGTCATTACGTCAGTGCCGCCGACCACGGCCAAAGCGCTGATCCAGGGCTTAAAACACGACCTGCTGGCTGATGACACCGAATTACGTGCGCTGATCCCGCAAAAGCTGATTGCCTTTGATGACGCGGTGCGCAGCACGTTGAAGGAAGAAGAGAAGCTGGTCAACTCCAGCGACTGGGGTTACGACGCACAGGCGTTTGCCCGCTGGCGTCCGGAATATGGCTATTTTGCTAAACAAGCTGGCTTTAGCGTTGAAACATCCGCCAGCAAAAAGGCTCTGTGGCAGGTTGTGAATCGACTCGGCGGCAAAGAAGGCTATTTCTTTGGCAATATTCTATGGAAGAC
Source organism: Citrobacter sp. Cpo142 (assembly GCF_030332425.1). NCBI lineage: Bacteria > Pseudomonadati > Pseudomonadota > Gammaproteobacteria > Enterobacterales > Enterobacteriaceae > Citrobacter > Citrobacter sp. Cpo142. The sequence continues at coordinate 42,918 of NZ_JAOWHW010000116.1, read as the reverse complement.
GCGCGCGGCGTTGGACCTGCTGGTCGGCCATAAGCTGGCAAAAGGTCGTCCCAAACACCCACTATTGCAAGTTGGCGATACCGTTGATAGCTGGAAAGTCATCATCGTTGAGCCGGAGAAACAGCTGACACTGCTGTTTGGGATGAAAGCGCCGGGACTGGGTCGTCTGAGCTTCACACTGGAAGATAAAGGTGACCACCGACGCATTGATGTACGCGCGTGGTGGCATCCGCACGGTATGCCTGGCCTCTTCTACTGGCTGTTGATGATCCCCGCCCACCTGTTCATTTTCAGGGGGATGGCGAAGCGTATAGCCAAACTTGCAGAACAAATCACAGACTAATGATAAAAAGAGCCTGTATTCTTTCATGTTTCCCATTGCATACAGGCGTATTTCACGGAAGAATGCGCACGACGTTTTTTAAACACAGTGGATTGATATGAAGGTACTGGTTACCGGAGCCACCAGCGGCTTGGGCCGAAACGCGGTTGAGTTTTTATGCAGCAAAGGCGTCAGCGTCAGAGCCACCGGTCGCAACGAAGCGATGGGCAAGCTGCTGGAGAAAATGGGCGCAGAATTTGTGCATGCGGATTTGACCGAGCTGGTTTCTTCGCAGGCAAAAGTGATGCTTGCCGGCATTGACACGCTGTGGCACTGCTCCAGCTTCACCTCTCCATGGGGAACTCAGGAAGCTTTTGATCTGGCCAACGTTCGTGCTACCCGCCGTCTGGGCGAGTGGGCCGTAGCCTGGGGCGTACGTAACTTTATTCATATCTCCTCTCCGTCGCTGTATTTTGATTATCACCATCATCGCGATATCAAAGAAGACTTCCGTCCCCATCGCTTCGCCAATGAATTCGCCCGCAGCAAAGCGGCTGGAGAAGAGGTGATTGCGCTGCTCGCCCAGGCCAATCCGCAGACTCGCTTTACTGTCTTGCGCCCGCAAAGCTTGTTCGGACCTCACGATAAAGTCTTTATTCCCCGCCTCGCCCATATGATGTACCACTACGGCAGTATCCTGTTGCCGCACGGCGGGAGTGCGCTGGTGGATATGACCTATTACGAGAACGCAGTTCACGCGATGTGGCTGGCGAGTCAGGAAGCCTGCGATAAGCTGCCGTCGGGTCGTGCGTACAATATAACCAACGGTGAACATCGCACCCTGCGCAGTATTGTGCAGAAACTTATCGACGAGCTGAATATTGACTGCCGTATCCGCTCCGTGCCCTACCCGATGCTGGACATGATTGCCCGCAGCATGGAGCGCTTAGGCAATAAATCGGCGAAAGAGCCAAAGCTTACGCATTACGGCGTTTCGAAGCTAAATTTTGACTTTACGCTGGATACCAGCCGCGCTCAGGAAGAGTTAGGTTATCAGCCCGTTGTGACGCTGGATGAAGGGATTGAGCGTACCGCGGCCTGGCTGCGCGACCACGGTAAGCTGCCGCGTTAGGCTGATATCCATTGCAGGGTGGCGGCACAAGCGCCACAAATACCTGCCAAATTAACCGTAGGCCTGATAAGCGAAGCGCCATCAGGCATTGGTGTCTGCGTTAACCCTGCCCGTATCTCTCCAGTAACGCTTCGGCAATCGCCTGCGTTTCCGCGTCCGCCACGCCATTCCACAACGTCGGGCGGAAGTGCATCTGGAACGCCATAATCACCCGCTGCTGTTCACGCGGCGTCATCTCGGGTTTTACCTCATAGCCATAGCGTGACAGTAGATCGAGCAATGACGCGGTTTCTACCGGCGAATGGGGCGCTCGTCCAGCGAGATAAAATGCCACACGCTGAGCATCCGGCCATGCGCCAATGCCCTGAACGGCCAGTGCTTGCCACGGAAACAGCGGACCGGGATCGTCCTTACGCTGCGGCGCAATGTCTGCATGAGCCACCACGTTTTGCGGTTTTATGTCGTAGCGGGCGATGATATCTTTCGCCAATGGGACTAACGCCTGAATCTGCGCGGGCTCAAACGGCGCAAAATACTTGCTGCCCGCTGATTTTTGCCAGCCGCGGTTTTCCAGCTCAATGCCAATTGAGGTATCGTTAATACGCGTAGCGCCGCGCCAGAAGCTAATCCCCGCATGCCAGGCCAGATCTTTTTCCGGCACCAGTTGCCAGATACGCGGCTTACCATGGTAAAGCGGCGGCACTGCTGGGATCAAATAGTGCGAACTGACGTTTTTATCGGTCAGCGTAGCCAGAGAAGAGTCAAAATCATCGGCCGTGTAATGGATAACCAGCACTTTAATGCGCGGATAAGCAGCCTGTGCCTGTCGGCGGGTATCTAACTGATACCCGTCTTTGTCGACAATCCCTTTTTCGCCAGCACATCCCACCAGCAACAGCGTAAATGCCAGCAGACACAACAGACGTTTCATCGGCAAGTTTTCACCGCGGTACCGCTGACGCTCACCATCAGCATGCTACCGTCTTTGCCTACGGTTTCGTAATCGATATCGATACCGACCACCGCATCAGCACCCAGCGCTTTCGCCTGTTCGCCCAGCTCCTGAAAAGCAATTTCACGCGCTTTACGCAGCTCTTTTTCATACGCGCCGGAGCGACCACCGACAATATCGCGAATGCCGGCGAAGAAATCGCGGAAGATATTCGCGCCTAAAATGGCTTCACCGGTAACAACACCGCAGTATTCCACGATGCTCTGTCCTTCCAGCGTAGGGGTTGTCGAAAACTGCATGGTTAATCTCCTTTTTGCGCTAAGAGCACGATCTCAAAAGCATTATCGAACCGATCCACTATCATTGAAAGGATATATTCTATCAACGTAGAACACTAATCGTAGAAAGCTAATAAGGAAATCATTATGCGCTACTCGAAACTCTCTCTGCTGGTTCCCTGCGCACTTCTTCTCAGCGCCTGTACTACCGTGACGCCGGCCTATAAAGATAACGGCACACGTAGTGGTTCATGCATAGAAGGTGGGCCAGACAGCGTGGCTCAACAATTCTATGATTACCGTATTCAGCATCGAAACAATGACATTACCGCCCTTCGTCCGTACCTGAGCGACAATCTGGCTAAACTGCTGACCGACGCCAGCCGCGATAATGCACACCGCGACCTGTTTAACAGCGATCCGTTCTCCAGTCGCGCTACGTTACCAGACAGCGCCAGTGTCGCTAGCGCATCGACTATTCCGAATAGTGATGCACGCAACATTCCACTGCGCGTAGAGCTGAAACAGGGTGACCAAAGCTGGCGTGATGAAGTGTTGATGATCCGTGAAGGTCAGTGCTGGGTCGTTGATGATGTACGCTATCTGGGCGGCAGCGTACACGCGCCAGCCGGGACGTTGCGCCAGTCTGTCGAAAACCGCTAACCGCCCCATTCACCCGCTTAAATCATAACCCCCATAAATTGTCTGGCATTCTGCATAGAATGCCGACAATTATTCTTACCCACTGGTGACCTCGCTATTTTGTGCTATGTTTAGAGAAGAATGCGGTTTGCATTTAACTTTTAACGCATAAATATTGCATAACTATTCTGTCAAAGGTAGTATCTGCGGCTTCAATAGCTATCAGACTGCCAGTATCGAGTGTCAATGAGTATTCAATTAAACGGCATTAACTGCTTCTACGGCGCACATCAGGCGCTGTTCGATATCACGCTGGATTGCCCTCAGGGTGAAACACTGGTGTTACTTGGCCCAAGTGGCGCCGGGAAAAGCTCGCTGCTGCGCGTACTCAACCTGCTTGAGATGCCGCGCTCGGGCACGCTCTCTATTGCGGGCAACCGTTTCGACTTCACGAAGACCCCGTCAGATAAAGCCATTCGGGATCTGCGTCAAAACGTTGGCATGGTCTTTCAGCAATATAATCTCTGGCCGCATCTCACGGTGGTGCAGAACCTGATTGAAGCGCCCTGCCGCGTACTGGGTCTGACAAAAGAGCAAGCGATGGCGCGCGCCGAGAAACTGCTGGAACGTCTGCGCCTGAAGCCGTACAGCGATCGCTATCCGCTGCATCTTTCCGGCGGCCAGCAACAGCGTGTAGCCATTGCCCGCGCGTTGATGATGGAGCCGCAGGTGCTGCTGTTTGATGAACCGACCGCCGCGCTTGACCCGGAAATTACCGCCCAAATCGTCAGCATTATTCGCGAACTGGCGGAAACCAACATTACTCAGGTGATCGTCACCCACGAAGTGGAAGTTGCACGTAAAACGGCCAGTCGTGTGGTGTATATGGAAAACGGTCACATCGTCGAGTTTGGGGATGCGAGCTGCTTTGCCAACCCGCAAACCGAAGCGTTTAAAAACTATCTTTCTCACTAAGATTCGGGACAATACAATGAAAAAAGTTCTGATTGCCGCGCTAATCGCAGGTTTTAGTCTTTCCGCTACCGCAGCCCAAACCATTCGTTTCGCCACCGAAGCGTCTTATCCTCCGTTTGAATCTATCGATGCGAATAACAAGATCGTAGGTTTTGACGTTGATCTGGCAAACGCGCTGTGTAAAGAGATTGACGCTACTTGTACCTTCACCAATCAGGCCTTCGACAGCCTGATTCCGAGCCTGAAATTCCGTCGTTTTGACGCGGTGATGGCCGGTATGGACATCACGCCTGAGCGTGAAAAACAGGTGCTGTTCACCACCCCTTACTACGACAACTCTGCGCTGTTTGTGGGCCAGCAGGGTAAATACACCGGCATCGACCAGTTGAAAGGTAAAAAAGTCGGCGTTCAAAACGGTACCACGCACCAGAAATTCATCATGGATAAACATCCGGAAGTGACCACTGTGCCGTATGACAGCTACCAGAATGCCAAACTCGATCTGCAAAACGGTCGTATTGACGGCGTCTTTGGTGATACCGCAGTAGTAACCGAGTGGCTGAAAGACAATCCTAAGCTTGCCGCGGTTGGTGACAAAGTCACGGATAAAGATTACTTCGGTACAGGTCTGGGCATCGCGGTACGCCAGGGCAATACCGAGCTGCAGCAGAAATTTAACGCTGCGCTGGAAAAAGTGAAGAAAGATGGGACTTACGAGACCATCTACAACAAATGGTTCCAGAAGTAATATTTGATGAATGAATTTTTTCCTTTAGCAAGCGCCGCCGGGATGACCGTCGGCCTTGCCGTTTGTGCGCTGATCATTGGCCTTGCACTCGCCATGTTTTTTGCCGTCTGGGAGTCAGTAAAATGGCGCCCGGTGGCATGGGCGGGCTCGGCCCTGGTCACCATCCTGCGCGGTCTGCCAGAAATCCTGGTGGTTCTGTTTATCTATTTCGGTTCCTCACAATTGCTGCTGACGCTGGCCGATGGCTTTACGATCAATCTCGGGTTTGTACAAATCCCGGTTCAGATGCAGATCGAAAACTTCGACGTCAGCCCGTTCCTGTGCGGTGTCATTGCACTGTCATTATTGTACGCCGCTTACGCGTCGCAAACGCTGCGTGGCGCGCTGAAGGCCGTGCCACTCGGACAATGGGAATCAGGTCAGGCGTTGGGTTTGTCTAAAGCCGCGATCTTCTTTCGCCTGGTGATGCCGCAGATGTGGCGTCATGCCTTACCGGGACTGGGTAACCAGTGGCTGGTATTGCTGAAAGATACCGCGCTGGTCAGCCTTATCAGCGTGAACGATCTGATGCTGCAAACCAAGAGTATTGCCACCCGCACCCAGGAGCCGTTTACCTGGTACATTGTGGCGGCCGCTATTTACCTGGTGATTACGCTGGTGAGTCAGTACATTCTCAAACGCATTGACCTGCGCGCGACACGTTTTGAGCGGAGACCAGGCTGATGCTTGAGTATTTACCTGAATTGTTGAAAGGGCTGCATACCAGCCTGACGCTGACGGTCGCCTCCATCGTGGTTGCTCTGGTGCTGGCGCTAATCTTCACCGTCATCCTGACGCTGAAAACGCCGGTGCTGGTGTGGCTGGTACGCGCGTATATCACGCTGTTTACCGGTACACCGCTGCTGGTGCAAATCTTCCTGATCTACTACGGACCAGGACAGTTTCCGGCATTGCAAGAATATCCGGTACTGTGGCATCTGCTCTCTGAACCCTGGTTATGCGCCTTAATCGCGCTGTCGTTAAACAGTGCGGCCTACACTACGCAACTGTTCTACGGCGCTATTCGTGCAATCCCGGAAGGCCAGTGGCAGTCCTGCGGAGCGTTAGGGATGAGCAAAAAGGATACGCTGGCGATTCTGTTGCCGTACGCCTTTAAACGCGCCCTCTCCTCGTATTCCAACGAAGTGGTGCTGGTATTTAAAAGTACCTCACTGGCTTACACCATCACGCTGATGGAAGTCATGGGCTATAGCCAGCTGCTGTACGGTCGTACTTATGACGTTATGGTCTTCGGTGCCGCGGGTGTGATTTACCTGATCGTCAACGGCTTGCTGACGCTGATGATGCGCTTAATCGAACGTAAAGCGCTGGCGTTTGAACACCGGAATTAAGCATATGCCTGATGGCGCTACGCTTATCAGGCCTACGGTTCATGCACCTTTTGTAGGCCGGATAAGGTGCTAGCACCGCCATCCGGCAAATGTGCATAAGTAAAAAACATAAAGACGGACAACAACCTAAATTGTCCGTCTTTTTTCATACCAATAAAAATACTTAATCATTTTTATTGCATATAAATTCATTAAATGGCATTGTTACTCCACGCCGCAGACACGGTAATAATCATAAGATTGACAGACGGGAGTTCCACCATGAAAAAGTTAGTACTGGCCGCATTACTTGCTACTTTCGCCGCTGGCGCCTCAGCTGCTGATAAAATTAGTTTCGGTGTATCAGCCACGTATCCGCCATTTGAATCACTGGATGCGAGCAATAAAATTGTCGGTTTTGACATCGATCTGGCAACGGCGCTGTGCAAACAAATGCAGGCAGAATGTACTTTCACCAATCACGCTTTCGATAGCCTGATCCCCGCGCTGAAATTCAAGAAATATGATGCGGTAATTTCCGGAATGGATATCACCCCTGAGCGTAGCAAGCAGGTAGCATTTACTCAGCCTTACTATGCCAACTCCGCGCTGGTGATTGCGAAAAAAGACACCTATAAAACCTTTGCTGACCTGAAAGGTAAGCGCATCGGTATGGAAAACGGCACCACGCATCAGAAATACCTGCAGGATAAACATCCTGAGGTGAAAACCGTGGCCTACGACAGCTATCAGAATGCGATTATTGACCTGAAAAATGGCCGTATTGATGGTGTATTTGGTGATACTGCTGTGGTTAACGAATGGCTAAAAACCAACCCACAGTTAGGCGTAGCCACTGACAAAGTTACCGATCCGCAATACTTCGGTACTGGTCTTGGCATCGCGGTTCGCCCGGATAACAAAGCCCTGCTGGATAAACTGAACAGCGCGCTGGCGGCCATCAAAGCTGACGGCACGTACCAGAAAATCAGCGACCAATGGTTCCCGCAGTAACGTCTGCTCAATCTGAAAAGCCGCGCTCTGCGGCTTTTTTTATCTCTTCGCCTGCGCTTTCAGTCAGTTCTTACGCCATAAATGCTTTCCTGGCATACACTTGTTAAAACGAAAAAAAGTGAGGCAAACGGATGATAGCGTTCCCTGCCAGTTTACTGATCCTCAATGGAAAAAGTGCTGATAATCTCCCCCTGCGTGATGCCATTGCGAAGCTTCGCGATGAAGGCGTGGAAATCCATGTTCGCGTGACCTGGGAAAAAGGCGATGCCCAACGCTACGTTGATGAAGCTCGTCAGCTAGGCGTTGAAACGGTAATAGCCGGCGGCGGCGACGGCACAATAAACGAAGTTTCGACGGCGCTTATCCAGTCGCAGGGCGGCAATATTCCGGCGCTGGGTATTTTACCGTTGGGAACGGCGAATGACTTTGCCACCAGCGTTGGTATACCCGACGACCTTGATAAGGCGTTAAAGCTGGCTATCGCCGCAAATGCGACGGCGATCGATATGGTGCAGGTCAACGATAAAACCTGTTTTATCAACATGGCGACCGGCGGATTTGGCACGCGTATCACCACCGAAACGCCGGAAAAACTCAAGGCCGCGTTGGGCGGTGTATCGTATTTTATTCACGGATTAATGCGCATGGATACGCTCAAGCCTGACATCTGTGACATTCGTGGGGAAGATTTTCACTGGCAGGGTAAGGCGCTGGTGATTGGTATCGGTAACGGTCGCCAGGCTGGTGGTGGGCAACAGCTTTGCCCAACGGCGCTAATCAACGACGGTCTGCTGCAACTGCGCATTTTTACCGGCGAGGAACTACTGCCAGGGCTGCTTTCGGCATTAACGCAATCCGAAGACAACCCTAATATTATTGACGGCGCATCGTCGTGGTTTGATATCCGCGCCCCGCACGAAATTACCTTTAATCTCGATGGCGAACCGCTCAGCGGACAAGAATTTCATATTGAAATCTTGCCCGCTGCGCTACGTTGCAGACTCCCGCCGGGTTGTCCGCTGTTGCGCTAACCCGACGACAATCCGAGGGATCAGGCAATAGTGACTTTGCTGTCCAGATAAACGTCCTGTACGGCGTTAATCAACTTAACGCCGTCGGCCATGGTTTTCTTGAACGCTTTACGCCCCAGAATCAACCCCATGCCGCCCGCACGTTTGTTAATCACCGCTGTACGCACTGCATCGCTCAGGTCGGTGTCGCCGCCGGCCGCCCCGCCAGAGTTAATTAATCCGGCGCGCCCCATATAACAGTTCGCCAGTTGATAACGCACCAGGTCAATTGGATTCTCACTGGTCAACTTGGTGTAAACGCGATCGTCGGTGTAGCCAAAATTAACCGCTTTATACCCGCCGTTATTTTCCGCCATTTTCTGCTTAACGATATCCGCTCCGATAGTGGCAGCCAGATGGTTAGCCTGCCCGGTAAGATCGGCGGAAACATGGTAATCCACGCCATCTTTTTTAAACGCGGAGTTACGCAGATACGCCCACAGCACGGTAACCATACCCAACTCATGGGCGCGCTCAAACGCTGCTGAAATCTCTTCAATCTGGCGGCGAGATTCCTCAGAACCGAAATATATGGTTGCCCCTACCGCAACCGCACCCATATTGAACGCCTGCTCTACGCTGGCATACAGCGTCTGGTCAAAGGTATTCGGATAGCTGAGCGTTTCATTGTGGTTAATTTTAACGAGGAACGGGATACGGTGCGCGTAGCGGCGGGAGACAGAAGCCAGCACACCGTAAGTCGATGCCACGCAGTTGCACCCTGCTTCGATAGCCAACTCCACAATATTCTTCGGATCAAAGTACAGCGGGTTAGCGGCAAACGAAGCCCCAGCAGAATGCTCTACCCCCTGATCCACCGGTAGGATCGACAGATACCCTGTCCCGGCAAGTCGCCCCGTGTTATACAGCGTCTGCATATTACGCAGAACGGCAGGCGGCCGATTGTTATCCACCATTACGCGATCGACGTAATCATGTCCAGGCAGGTAAAGTTGGTCAGAAGGAATGGTCATACAACGATGCTGTAAAAGGCTGTCGGCATCTTTGCCAAGCAACTGCGCAATATCAGTCATAGCTATGCTCCCGTAAGTTCCGGTTTAAAACCGGAATATGGATTGTCCTGACCCGCCTTTTTTGCGGGCAGCATTAAGCCTGGTACCGACTGCGCTTTTTTTCCATCTTTAGCGCACTTTTCAGCAACTTCTGCTGGCTCGATTCAGGAAAAAATAATGTTAAGACGGTCAAAGTTTAACCTCAAAGGTATTTTAAAGGTATTATTGAATGGTACTATCAGCGCGTACCTTACCTGTCATGAAGGATTTAAAGATGAAAACTACAGTTAAGCTGTCGTTCATGATGTTTGTAGAGTGGTTTATCTGGGGCGCCTGGTTTGTACCACTGTGGCTGTGGCTGAGTAAAAGTGGCTTTAGTGCCGGAGAGATAGGCTGGTCCTACGCCTGCACCGCCATTGCGGCGATCCTGTCGCCCATTCTGGTCGGTTCAATCACTGATCGTTTTTTCTCCGCGCAAAAAGTACTGGCGGTGTTGATGTTCGTCGGCGCTATTCTGATGTACTTCGCCGCCCAGCAAACCACCTTTAGCGGATTCTTCCCGCTGTTACTGGCCTATTCGTTGACCTATATGCCGACGATTGCGCTGACCAATAGTATTGCTTTTGCCAACGTACCGGATGTTGAACGTGATTTCCCGCGCATCCGCGTGATGGGCACCATTGGCTGGATTGCCTCCGGTTTGGCCTGCGGTTTCTTACCGCAAATGCTTGGCTATAACGACATCTCACCCACCAATATTCCCCTGCTTATCACTGCCGGAAGCTCCGCATTGTTAGGTGTTTTTGCCTTCTTTTTACCGGATACGCCGCCAAAAAGTACCGGCAAAATGGATTTCAAAGTTATGCTGGGTCTGGATGCGCTGATCCTGCTGCGCGATAAGAACTTCCTCGTCTTCTTATTTTGCTCTTTCCTGTTTGCGATGCCACTGGCGTTCTATTACATCTTCGCCAACGGCTATCTGACAGAAGTCGGAATGAAAAACGCCACCGGCTGGATGACGCTGGGCCAGTTCTCTGAAATCTTCTTCATGCTGGCGCTACCGTTTTTCACCAAACGCTTTGGTATTAAAAAGGTGTTGTTGCTTGGTCTTATTACTGCGGCGATCCGCTACGGATTTTTCGTTTACGGCGGTGCGGAAGAATATTTCACTTACGCCCTGCTGTTTCTCGGCATTCTGCTGCACGGCGTCAGTTACGACTTCTATTACGTCACGGCTTACATCTATGTCGATAAAAAAGCGCCGGTCCACATGCGCACCGCAGCGCAAGGGCTTATCACCCTCTGCTGTCAGGGATTCGGCAGCCTGCTCGGGTACCGTCTGGGCGGCGTGATGATGGAAAAAATGTTTGCTTATCAGGAACCGGTTAATGGTCTCACCTTTAACTGGGCTGGCATGTGGGGATTTGGCGCGGTCATGATTGCCATCATTGCCGTGTTGTTCATGATTTTCTTTCGCGAATCAGACAAAGAAATCACCGCCATTAAGGTGGACGATCGCGATATAGCGTTGAAACAAGGGGAAGTAAAATGAAAGCAGAACGTATTCTCGGTGCTCTTTATGGGCAGGCGTTAGGGGATGCGATGGGCATGCCGTCGGAACTGTGGCCAAGAACCCGGGTAAAAGCACACTTCGGTTGGATCGACCGTTTTTTGCCCGGCCCTGCGGAAAATAATGCCGCCTGCTATTTTAACCAGGCGGAGTTCACTGATGACACGTCCATGGCACTGTGTCTGGCAGATGCCCTGCTTGAGTGCGACGGCGAAATTGTGCCTGACGTTATTGGTCGCAATATTCTGGCCTGGGCCGAGCAGTTTGATGCCTTTAATAAAAACGTGCTCGGCCCGACCTCGAAAATTGCGTTAAAAGCCATTCGTGACGGTAAACCGGTCGCCGAACTGGAAAACAACGGCGTGACCAACGGTGCGGCAATGCGCGTTTCCCCGCTGGGATGCCTGCTGCCCGCCCGCGACCTTGATGCCTTTATCGATGATGTGGCACTGGCCTCCAGCCCGACGCATAAATCGGATCTGGCTATCGCGGGTGCTGTTGTCGTCGCGTGGGCGGTATCGCGCGCCATCGACGGAGGGACATGGCCGGAGATTGTCGACGCGCTACCTGCCATTGCCCTGCATGCGCAGCAAAAACGAATCACTACCTTTAGCGCATCGCTTTGTGCACGCCTTGAACTGGCGCTGAAAATCGTGCGTAACGCCGATGGCGTAGAGTCCGCCAGCGAGCAGCTGTATCAGGTTGTGGGTGCAGGAACCAGCACCATTGAGTCCGTGCCTTGCGCCATCGCCATGGTCGAACTGGCGCAGACCGATCCAAACCGCTGCGCCATTCTGTGCGCGAACCTCGGCGGCGATACCGACACCATCGGGGCGATGGCAACCGCCATTTGTGGTGCATTACACGGCGTGAGCGCGATCAACCCGGCATTGAAGCAGGAGTTAGATGCGGTAAACCAGCTGGACTTCACCCGCTACGCCAGTGGGTTAATGCGACTGCGTGAGCAGCGGGAGGCGCTATGAGCAATACGCATCTGCAACAACTTCTCTCGCAGTTACGTACACAGCGGCCAGTAACGGTGGTGGGTGCGGCGGTGATTGATGTCATTGCCGATGCGTATGCCCTCCCCTGGCGCGGCTGTGATATCGAGCTCAAGCAGCAAGGCGTTAACGTTGGCGGCTGCGCACTCAATATCGCCGTCACGCTTAAGCGTTTAGGTATCGATGCCTGCAATGCTCTACCGCTGGGTCAGGGAGTGTGGGCCGACATTATCCGCAACCGGATGGCAAAAGAGGGACTGCACAGCCGGATCGACAATGCCGAAGGCGATAACGGCTGGTGTCTGGCGCTGGTGGAGCCGGATGGCGAGCGTACCTTTATGTCTTTTAGCGGCGTTGAGAATCAGTGGAATGCCGCCTGGCTGGCACAGCTGGATATCCCGCGTCATAGCCTGGTGTATCTTTCGGGTTATCAGCTAGCGTCCCCGTGCGGTGAATTGCTGGTGCAATGGCTGGAAGGTCTGGAAGAGGTGACACCGTTTATCGATTTTGGCCCGCGCATCGGCGACATTCCTGAGCCTTTACTGGCAAGAATTATGGCCTGCCGTCCGCTGGTGTCACTTAATCGTCAGGAGGCGGAAATTGCTGCCGAGCGGTTTGCATTGAGTCAGGATGTGGAAGGTTTTGGCGCAGAATGGGTGCAGCGTTTCACCGCACCGGTGGTCGTGCGTCACGATAAAGACGGCGCATGGTATTTCAGCGCACAGACATCCGGCTGCGTACCAGCATTTGCAACGGCGGTCATTGATACCATTGGCGCAGGTGACAGCCACGCTGGCGGCATGCTGGCTGGGCTGGCGGCTGGCTGGACGCTGGCCGACTCAGTGCTGTTAGGTAACGCGGTGGCGTCCTGGGTAGTTGGGCATCGCGGCGGCGATTGCGCCCCGTCGCGCGAGGAACTACTCCTCGCACACAAAGACGTATAGATCGCTACGACAGTAACTGATGCTGTATTCAATAGGCCGTTGCTGCTGGTCAAGCGCTACCTGCTTGATCACCAGTACCGGCACTTTGCTATCCATTTGAATGTGCGCCTGGAACTCTGCGTCAGGCATTCTGGCGCTAACGCGTGAGCGCGTGCGCTGTGGGAAAATATGCTGGCTACGAAAATAGTCATACAGCGAAACACCGATGGCATCCACATCATGAATTAGGTGTGCGGGTACCCAGGACTCTTCAATAGAAACAGCGTCTTCGTCAACGTAACGAATGCGTTTGAGCAAGAAGACATCACTCCCCACGGCGACAGCCAACTGCTGGGCCACCTCTTCCGGGCAAGGCACAATGCGCTTGTTGACCCACAGCGTATCCGGTTTTTTACCGCGCAACACCACCTGCTGAGAAAAACCGCGCGCTTCTTTAAGCGAATACTCGAAAATATTATTAATTTGCGTTCCATAACCGCGGGCACGTGTTACTACACCTTCTTCTTCCAGGGCTTGCATCGCCTTGCGTACCGTAATCCGAGAAACGCCGGTCAACTGGCTGAGGTCACGCTCTCCGGGCAGGATATTGCCATGCTCCAGGATCCCACTGCGCACAGCATTCTTCACCGTCTGCGCAAATTTCATATACAGCGGCGTGTTATCCGCCGCTGAAATACGTTCATTCAGTTGTGCGATAAGCTGGGTATGCGCTTGTTCCATTTATCTTTTTCCTGGCCGCCGTTTCTGCAGCCAGTATACCCATTACCACCACGCGTGGAAATGATGGACCGGACCGATTCCTTCGCCAACTTCCAGCGTGTCGGCCTGTGCCAGCGCCGCTGAAAGCCACAGTTTGGCTTCCTGTACGGTATCGGCCCAGTTGTTATGGCGCGGACGCAGGGCTGCCAACGCCGCCGATAGCGTACAACCGGTGCCATGGGTATTTTTGGTCATCACCCTTGGTGCGGTAAAACGCTGCTCACCATCGCGAGTAAAGAGCCAGTCGGGGCTTTGTGCATCATCCAGATGACCGCCCTTCATCAACACCGCCTCGCAGCCCAACGCCCGTAGCGCCCTTCCCTGCTCTAACATCTCCTGCTCAGTCTGCGCATGCGATGCCCCAAGCAGTGCAGCAGCTTCGGGTAAATTAGGGGTGATAATCGAAACCTGCGGCAGCAAACGGGTACGCAGCGTCTCTACCGCCGAGGGAGACAGCAACGGATCGCCGCTTTTCGCCAACATCACCGTGTCCAGCACCACATTTTGTACCCGATGGCGACGTAAACGTTCGGCGACAGCTTCGACAATGTCCGTCTCCGCCAACATACCGATCTTAGTCGTATCAATACGCACATCACTCAACACCGAATCCAGCTGCGCGGCGACAAAATCAGGTTCAATACGATACACCGACTGCACCCCGCGCGTATTTTGCGCCACCAACGCCGTGATAACCGAACAGCCGTAAGCGCCCAGCGCCGAGAAGGTTTTTAAATCAGCCTGAATACCCGCGCCACCGCTAGGATCGGTTCCGGCGATCGTTAATGCGTTAATCCGTTTCATGCTTGCTCCTGGGCGTTCAGGTTATAGAGGGCGTCGAGAAATGCCGGGACAAAGCTGCCCGGTCCGTTTGATTGCTCGGTGGCGATTTGCCCGGCCTGTTTCATCCAGCTACAGGCGGAGGCGACGTTATCAAGTCTGTCACCACGTAAAGCGCAACTGGCCGCAACAACCGCTGAAAGAGCGCATCCAGTGCCCACCACGCGAGTCATCAATGGGTCACCGCCGTCAACGCGGACGGTACGCTGACCATCGGTGACGTAATCCACTTCGCCGGTAACCACGACAATGGTCCCAATCTGACGAGCCAGCGCCTGCGCTGCCGGAAGCGCAGCAACAGCCGTATCGGTTGTATCCACGCCGCGTCCACCACCGTTCATGCCGGCCAGAGCAAGTATTTCCGAAGCGTTGCCACGAATAGCAGCAGGCTGTAGTGACAATAATTCCAGGCAGAAGTGACGGCGAAACTCAAGCGCACCTATGGCAACGGGATCGAGCGTCCACGGGGTTTTAGCATGATGAGCCTGCTTAACTGCGGCACGCATCGCCGCGGCCCGTTCCCGAGTTAAGGTGCCGACATTAACCAGCAATGCACTGGCAATAGCGGCGAATTGGCTGGCTTCCTCAGGCTCGATCACCATCGCAGGCGATGCGCCCAGCGCCAGTAATGTATTGGCAGTAAAGCTTTGCACGACCTCATTGGTCATACAGTGTGTGAGCGGGGATAAGGTTCTAAATTGGTGCAAAGTGTGAGCCGCGAGTGCGCGGCTGTGCAGGTCAGGCTGCATGGTTCAGCTCCTGCCCGCGCGAAGAAGGGACACGAGCAGTGTCAGACTTCCCTACGCTGGCATTATCCAGATCAGGTGGTACGGGTATTTCTCAGCCTTCACCAGAAGGGCACCCCGAGTCGTTGAAACACAAACGTAATATGCTGGTTTCAGTAACAGGATACTGCCTGTGCTTAACGATGTAAATTGGCGCACTCCCCACTCCCGCAGTGAAACTACTGGTCAAGGTTGCTGCAATTCTGTACTTTCATTTACACTTTTTACGAAATGACTGGAGTGATCACAAAATAGTGCTTGTCAGACATCCGGTATGCCAGGAATGATACATGACTGATTTTGATGACCCGAAGAGGTAGAGAGGATGGGTATGAAGAATAAAATGTTGCTGGGTGCACTTCTGCTTGCAAGCAGCGTCGTCTGGGCCGCACCTGCTGCAACAGCTGCCCCCACCGGTATCGATAAGTATGAACTGAGCAGCTTTATTGCTGACTTCACCCATTTCAAACCCGGTGACAAGGTTCCACCACTGTATCTCACCGAAGAATACACCATTAAACAGTGGAATCTGCGCAACCTGCCCGCGCCGACGGCAGGCACCCACTGGACCTACATGGGCGGCGCGTATGTGCTGGTCAATGATGCCGATGCAAAGATCATTAAAGCCTACGATGGCGAGATTTTTTATCATCGGTGAAAAAATACGCACTCGCTCTGATGAGGGAGTGCGTAAAATACCATAGCATGATCAATCATAATCGATAACAATTTTTACACGGCTTAGTACCTGCCCGGCTTTAAATATCTTATTTCCATAAGGAGTATATTTATATTTCAGCGGTATAATCGTATTTCTGGCCACGTTTTCTTTTAAATCTCCCCATGCTATCAGATCATAACGGTTATTGCTTAAATTCACTACAGAACCATCTTTTATTAACTCAAAGCCAATATTTCCCGCGCTATCACTATTCGTATATTCATTAGGCAAAACATTACCTACAGCATTATCAGAAACGAATCTGTAATGAACAGATCTTGTGGCATAGGCCACAGTTTGGTCACAATCAATTTTTACTTCGGCATCAGCATCATGCGCAAGCCCTTTACTTACATCTCCGTAACTTATGTTGCTAACTTTAACGGTAGTATCATTAAAAGAACACGTGGTTGGAGTGTAATTAAACTTAACTCTTATATTTTGTTTTAAATTATAAGAATTCGATCCAGGACTTTCATTAAAACGCACATGATCTTTAAGAGTCACTGTATCCCCTATGTTTTTTGTTTCAGATGAAACAGGTTTATTTTTCGTTAATCTGTATTTAATTGCATAGGTTACCTTAGAATTAAGATCATCTCTTGGGAAATTAAAATAATAACGAGCAAAACCATAAAGACTATTCTCAACGCTATAAGAACCGAGTAAACTATTAACAGACAGCTGAACTTCAACATATACACCATCATTATTTCCAGTTGTTAATATCTGATAGTATTCAGAGGTGCCAGATTCTTGACTTCTGGCTGTTAACTTATAAAGTGAGCCTGGGTTAGACATTCCAAAATCACAATGATAGGTACTATTTCCTCCCGTAAAATTAAGAGGAATGTCTTCTGTTGATTGAAATGAATTAAGAGAGGCATCATTCAAATCCAACTCAATCACGTCACTTTCAGCTGTTGCACCAGTAGTACTTGGATTAAAATCCAAAAATTTAAATGAAACCGGAAAACAATTGCAGAATACTGAACTTGACATCATAACCAAAATTAATCCCAGGATAAATCTCATATCTCCTCCTCACCGACAAATATAAACTTTACTTTCATCAATCGTTTTGCCGAAGGTGATTGAGCATGAAAGTCCCTGTTGTTTATCGACCGCTACTTTTATTTCCGGCGGTACTTCATTGGTGCGAATAAAAAGCTGGCTTCCCTGGCCTACCACCCCAATATTGTGTCCATGAATATCCTCTACTTCGTAACCAAACGTCAGCGGTGAACCATCAGGGCGCTGCGCCCGGATATACCAGGGTTTGCGTTGGTCGGTATCAAACCTTGTCAGCACTACCGCTCCGCGGTACGGGGCGGCGCTGCGGCGGTTGCCTTGCAGGTCGGTTTCACTATTGGTGTTAGACACATCCAGCGTCAGGTGGTTTTCACGAAACGGCGTTAAACCGTCGTAGACCACCACACCATTACGGTTGGTCGTACGGTATTTTTGCCCATTTACATAAGCCCCTTCCAGACCCGGTGCATGCATTACAGCAAACGTTTCTGATAATCGATTGGCTAAATTCACACCACCAGACCAGGCCACAAGGCCACCCGAAATGCTGCCGCCAGCTTGCGTATATTTAGACGACTGGCTGTAGCTGCCGTTAAGCGTAGCAACTGGCGCATTCCACGTCAGATTGCCGCCCGCTGTTGTCTCGCTGTCCTGCCGTTGATGACTGAGATTCACCCCATAGTTAAACTGATCGCGACTGCCTGCAGTACCGGAAAGCCCGGTATTGTTAGACGCAAAACCATCATCATCAAAAGTCGTTGAGTTAGACACATACAAATGTCTGCGCGGAGCGCTAATATCATCTCCCCAGTCAAACGGAATGGAGATAAAGATGTTAAAACGTTTATCTTCGTGATGATCTTCATCGTAAGTCTGACTAGCTGAAAAGGTATAGCTAATCCGTTGCCAGCTATTGGAATAACTCAGTTGATAATCTTTGCTGCTACCGCTACGCCCCCAGTAATCTCGCCACAGCGTACTGAGCGAGAATGAACCCCAGCCTTGCGGCAGAGACTGGCTGACGTTGGCCGAAAAACTGTTCTTACGACCAAAATCATTCTGATAATAATCTGCAATGTCATACACATCGTTTTCATCACGACGGTAGCTATTTTTGTTATTGGCCCAGACATGATCGTTAAACGTGCGATAGTCTTTTGAAGAGTAGCGATACGCCGCTAAGCCAAAACGGGTGGCGGTTTGCGTCAAATACTTGTTGTAGGCAATCTGGTAGCTCTGCCCGTCAAACACATCACCGCTATCCTGCTTACTGTGGGACTGTGTTGCATCAACGGAAATCGCGCCAATACGCGTATTCCAGCCGGTACCCAACGTAAACGCATTGTAGTTATCCGCCAGCATGGTACCGCCGTACAGCGTTAACAGATTATTCAGCCCGTACTGATAGCTCATCTGTGCAAAGTCGGTCTGGTTACTGGCGCCTTCGATATGGCTACGCCCGGCGGCAAAATCATATTTTGAGACACCCGGCTGCAACATATTGGGCACCGCAGCATAGGGCACCAGATAGGTTGTTACCGATCCGTCCGCCTCTTTGATACTGACGTCAAGATCCGCACCGCCACCAGCCAACTGCAAATCAGCAATTGAGAACGGGCCAGGCGGAACCTCTTTCTGGTAAACCACAAAGCCGTTCTGCTCGATGGTGACCAACGCATTGCTTTGCGCAATCCCCTGAACCAGCGGCGTAAAATTCTGCTTTGAGTTTGGCAGCATCTGCATATCGCGATACAACCGTACGCCACGAAAGCGCACAGCATCAAAAATATCTGATGAGGTATACATATCCCCGGCACGCAGAGTGCCCAAAATTTGCGGGATGCCGCGTTCCAGATACAGGGTGTTGCTTTTCCACTCCCCGCTGCTGTCATCGGTTTTGTTATAGCTGGCATCAGAATGCAGCTGCCAGCCCAGCAGGTTTAACCCACTGGTAAAACGCGCATAGGTACTTTTGCTGTTACCAGAATCCTTATAGTCGCTGTAATACTGACTGGCATAATAGGAAGTATAGAAAGCATTGATGCCACGATCCCAATTCTCAGGAGGAACATACCCTTGCTCAAGTTCATCGACAAACGCCTGCGGAACGCTGAGATCCAGACGAAACGTGCCGATATTCCAGGCATAACTGCCCCCTTGCACCACCTGCTTTAGGGTTGGGCATTCATTCTGCTTGTCCAATGCTTGTATATTTATCCCCAGACGCGTTAATGCATCGCGGGATAGACAGGTGTCATCCGGATTATCCTTAACAGTAATATCATACTTACCACGCCACTGTTTATTGACGTAGATGTCAATATCATATTGGCCTGGCAGAGGTTGATTATCATCGAGGCGAAAATCAGAAACTTTCTCACCCTTCATTCCACCCATCATAAAATTTGTATCAAACGTTTCTTCTGCGGCATGGGCATCAATGCCAAGTAGCAACAGTAATACCGCCGAAGCAATCGGAGTCATCCTTAACATAACCAGCTCCTGTTATTTTAGGCTGACGTTATGGCTAATATAATTACCGTGATCGTCAATAATAGTCATTTTATACTGATTGGCATTAGCACTTTTTAATGCCACGTCTGTGCTGGAGAGCGGTGCAAGCATAATACTTTCGTTATTAATTTTAACATTATTAGCTTTTACTTCCGTCACCGTGACCCAGTTAGCGGCATCATTCTTAATGGAATAAATACTACCGCTACGTTTCATGGAAAGTTTCTGAAATGTACCTCTATTAACTGGGGCAATTCCTTTAGGCCGATAGAATAATTTAATGCGATTCTGCATTGCAAATTTCAATACATTTTTACCAGTACTGTCTGGATTGTTTGGTGGAATATCCAGTACATTAAGATAAAACAAACTTTCTTTATTATTTGGCAACATATTCGGCATTTTTTTAATTTTCAACTGCTGGCCAGAGTCCGCTGCTATCTTAGCCACTGGAGGAGTAAGCATAAATGGTACGTGAATTTTTTCCGGTGGTAACGATGTATATCCATCATCAATCCATGACTGTACCAGTGAAGACCGCACCCCCTGATTCATCAATTGAACCAATACTTCTTTTTTTTCTGCCGGGTAGATAACGCGAGTGCCATAAATCACTATACCAGCATGGACGGGGTGCGTAGATGCAATTAATAAAGCCGTTAGAATCCATTTCATTTCGCGTTCGTCCTTTTTAATAAATTGCCGGTGAAGACACCGGCATAGAAATTTAGTCTGCAGAAACGGAAATGGTTAAAACCGAAGACAATGTCCCTGCGGTTACCGGGATATCAGAATTAAGACGAGCATATTTTGCTTTGAAATCCAGAGTATACTCAATTCCATCATTGGTTTCTTTTGCTGTAAGCTCATTTTTTAGATTACTCTCTTCAGCATCTGTAATTTGCTTATCACCCAATGCTAAATTAAAACCAACACCGTTTGCATCACCAGACGTTTTATTCAGAACTCCGGATGTAAATTGTGCACCAGTAATTCTTACAGTATTTAATTCTGTACCTACTGGACACACAATAACCATTGGTGTTGAATCATCATCCCTCTTTTCGTCACCTACGGTAGCACCAGTAGACAAACCAGAAAAACGTGAAGCATCAATATTTGGCAGTGTAATAGTGCTTTTCGCATCGCTATTTTTAAAATAACAGGAACTATTTTCCACCGTACCATTGATGGTTAACGTGCCAATTTCATTGGCAGCAAAAGCCCCAGCGCTCATAAATACAGCAGACAGTACAGCAACAGAAATAATTGAACGTTTCATAATATCTTCCTTAATAAAATAATTTCTATTTGTTAAGAGGGTTAACTCTTGGATTTAAATTCGCACAACAAAAACGTTATCGCAATGTGAACGCGTTGTTTTGTTGATTTAAAACAAGTTACGAATTGCAATATAATTGCAACAAATAAGTGAAGATAAACACTATTTATACATTTAATAAATTAGCGTTATTAATTGTTGATTTTTATTTGTGATGATAATAAAAAAGCACTCATCATTCATATAAATGATGAGTGCTTAATATTAACGCTGAGATTCTTAGTCTAGTCGTAACGATTTAACACTATTTGCCGCAAAGAATCTCCAGGCACAGAAACGACCTCGGTCACGACACCCTTCGCCGGAACAGGATCCACATGACTGACATTTGAAAGATGAAGAGATTGACCACATTTCTGTTGAATGTTGTTATTCACGACGTCAGCACTACAGGTTGGTTCAACGACTCGCCCACTGATTGTTAAGGTCGCAGTATCGGAAGCGAAGGTAGGGGCGCTCATTCCATAAGTCAGAGCTATAATTCCCATCAGTAAACTTTTTTTCATTTTAATCGTTATTCCTGTGGTTAGCATCAAATAGCATACAGAGGACCTGTTCAGCAGATTATGGGCATAACACCCTATTTGAACCAATTGAAATTGTAGATTAATGAGATAGATTTGATCAATTATAATGATGCATCGAGGTGATTTATTCGGAAAAAGGCATGAATTATAAACGCAGAATGAACAATATCGTAAGATTTTTAAATTTAATATATTCACCGCATCAATAATACATTGATACGGTGAATATCTGTAATGCTATAAATTACACCGCGCGGAAGGCAATCTCGCCCGGAATAACTTCTCCTTGCCAGTAGAGCTGTGCAGCCACTCGTCCTGCCAGGTCGCGGTAAATAGCAGTAAATTCGCTGTCAGGGCGGCTGATCACCGTCGGCGTACCACGATCGAGGTCCTCACGCAGAGAAATATGCAGCGGCATCTGTCCCAGCAGTTGGGTGTGATACTGCTCGGCCAGCTTCTGCGCCCCACCGGTACCGAAGATCGGTTCATGGTGACCGCAGTTGCTGCAAATATGCATACTCATATTCTCAACAATACCCAGTACCGGCACTTCGACTTTTTCGAACATCACGATGCCCTTTTTCGCATCGATCAGCGCGATGTCCTGCGGCGTAGTGACAACAACCGCGCCCGTTACCGGAATGTTCTGCGCCAGCGTCAGCTGGATGTCACCGGTGCCCGGCGGCATATCCAGTACCAGATAATCAAGATCCGGCCATAAGGTTTCCTGCAACATCTGCAGCAGCGCTTTACTGGCCATCGGGCCGCGCCATACCATTGCGTTATCGTCAGTGACCAGATAACCAATGGAATTCGTTGCCAGACCATGAGACATGATCGGTGCCATGTGGGTACCATCTGGCGAGGTTGGACGCTGGTTTTCCGCGCCAAGCATTGTCGGGATAGACGGACCATAAATATCGGCGTCCAGAATCCCCACCTTCGCCCCTTCTGCAGCCAGCGCCAGCGCCAGGTTCACGGCGGTAGAGGATTTACCCACACCACCCTTACCTGAACTGACGGCGATGATGTTTTTCACACCATTAATACCCGGCTGGTTTTTCACGCGTTTCAGCGTCGCGATGTTATGCGACAGTTTCCAGTCGATCGCTTTCGCACCGGTAATACGCAGCAGATCGGCGCTACATTGCTCTTTTAAGTCCTCAAACGCGCTATGCCAGACAAACGGCATGACCAGCTCAACGTGCAACGTGTCATCCATCCAGGCGACGTGGTGCAACGCTTTAAGCGTCGTCAGATTATGCTTCAGGGTTGAATGCTGAAAATTCGCCAGCGTCCCGGCAACCATGGCGCGCAGGGTCTCTGGTGATTTGGCCTGGGATTGTGCGTTCATCCCGACTCCTTTTTGTTGTTCTGAATATACAATAGTCACCAGGTAGTTTACTCCAACCGCAACAATTATTCATTTACGGATAAATGCCCTTATCGCTTGGCGCAGTAATTACCATTTTGGTACTATCAAAGCCCTTTTCACTACAAAAGAAGTAATTGCCCACTATGACTCAAGTCGCGAAGAAAATTCTGGTAACGTGCGCGCTGCCGTACGCCAACGGCTCAATCCACCTCGGCCATATGCTGGAGCACATCCAGGCTGATGTCTGGGTCCGTTACCAGCGAATGCGCGGCCACCAGGTTAACTTCATCTGCGCGGACGACGCACACGGTACGCCAATCATGCTGAAAGCACAGCAGCTTGGGATCACGCCAGAGCAGATGATCGGTGAAATGAGTCAGGAGCATCAGACTGATTTTGCAGGTTTTGACATCAGCTATGACAACTACCACTCGACGCACAGCGAAGAGAACCGTGAGCTGTCTGAACTGATTTATACGCGCCTGAAGGAGAACGGTTTTATTAAGAACCGTACAATCTCCCAGCTTTACGATCCGGAAAAAGGCATGTTCTTGCCGGACCGTTTCGTTAAAGGCACCTGCCCGAAATGTAAGTCTCCGGATCAGTACGGCGATAACTGTGAAGTCTGCGGCGCAACCTACAGCCCGACCGAACTTATCGAGCCGAAATCCGTCGTGTCTGGCGCAACGCCGGTGATGCGTGACTCCGAACACTTCTTCTTTGATCTGCCGTCATTCAGCGAAATGCTACAGGCGTGGACACGCAGCGGCGCGTTACAGGAGCAGGTCGCCAACAAAATGCAGGAATGGTTCGAATCCGGCCTGCAACAGTGGGATATCTCTCGCGATTCCCCTTACTTCGGTTTTGAAATCCCGAATGCGCCTGGCAAGTACTTCTATGTCTGGCTGGACGCGCCAATTGGCTATATGGGTTCATTCAAAAACCTGTGCGATAAGCGCGGTGACACCACCAGTTTTGACGAATACTGGAAGAAAGATTCCGACGCCGAGCTATATCACTTCATCGGTAAAGATATCGTTTACTTCCACAGCCTGTTCTGGCCTGCCATGCTGGAAGGCAGCAACTTCCGTAAGCCGACCAACCTGTTTGTACACGGTTATGTGACGGTGAACGGCGCGAAGATGTCCAAATCTCGCGGCACCTTCATTAAGGCCAGCACCTGGCTGAAGCACTTCGATGCCGACAGCCTGCGCTACTACTACACCGCGAAGCTTTCTTCACGTATTGATGACATCGACCTAAACCTGGAAGACTTTGTCCAGCGCGTTAACGCCGATATCGTCAACAAAGTAGTCAACCTGGCATCCCGTAACGCCGGCTTTATTGCTAAGCGTTTTGACGGCGTTCTGGCGGCTGAGCTGGCCGACCCGGCGCTGTATAAAACCTTCACCGACGCCGCAGCGGTGATTGGCGAAGCATGGGAAAGCCGCGAATTTGGTAAAGCGATCCGTGAAATCATGGCGCTGGCCGACGTGGCAAACCGCTACGTTGACGAACAGGCACCGTGGGTCGTGGCTAAACAGGAAGGCCGCGATGCCGACCTGCAGGCGATCTGCTCTATGGGTATCAACCTGTTCCGCGTGCTGATGACCTACCTGAAACCGGTTCTGCCAACGCTTGCTGAACGTGTTGAAGCTTTCCTGAACAGCGAACTGAGCTGGGATGCCATTGAGCAGCCACTGCTCGGCCACAAGGTCAACACCTTTAAAGCGCTCTACAATCGTATCGACATGAAACAAGTTGAAGCGCTGGTTGAAGCGTCGAAAGAAGAAGTGAAAGCAGCAGTTGCACCGGTTACCGGCCCGCTGGCTGATGACCCGATTCAGGAAACCATCACCTTTGACGATTTCGCCAAAGTTGACCTGCGCGTAGCGCTGATTGAAAACGCCGAGTTCGTGGAAGGTTCCGACAAACTGCTGCGTCTGACGCTGGATCTCGGTGGTGAGAAACGTAACGTCTTCTCTGGTATTCGTTCTGCGTATCCAGATCCGAAGGTCCTGATTGGCCGCCAGACCATTATGGTTGCCAACCTGGCTCCTCGTAAGATGCGCTTCGGCATTTCCGAAGGGATGGTGATGGCCGCAGGTCCTGGCGGGAAAGATATCTTCCTGTTAAGCCCGGATGAAGGTGCAAAACCAGGCCAACAGGTGAAGTAAATCAAACATCTCAAGCGCTGCAACTGCAGCGCTTTTTTTTGCTACGCAAGTGCTTCCTCTAATCTCAACCCCTGCTCCATTTTCGGACTGCTTCGTTGTTAATATTAGATTTATTCTATACTGCTCTGGTATCAAGGTAGTCTGAGCTCACCAGATTCGTGGACGTTATTATTTAACATCCGATATTCATGAAATGGAGTTTTACATGAAAGCGTTACAAAAATTATTTTCTCTCGCCGTGGCATCGATTGTGGTTTTTTCCCTGGCGGGATGTGGTGATGAAGAAGAGACAAAAACATTCAATGCCAACCTTAATGGTTCTGATATCACCGTCTCTTACACCTATAAAGGTGATAAAGTCCTGAAGCAAATCTCCGAAAGTAAAATTAGCTATGCGTCAGTCGGTGCCAGCAATAAAGAGGAGGCAGCAAAAGTATTCGACGCATTAAGCGCCAAATATCAAAACATTACTGGCATAGAAGAAAAACTCACCTATTCAGATACCTACGCGCAAGAAAATGTCACTATCGATATGGAAAAAGTTGATATAAAAGCGTTGCAGGCTATTTCAGGGATGAAGCTATCTGAAAACGCCGATAAAAACATCAGCATGAAGCAAATGCAAACGGTAATGGAATCGGCGGGTTTTAAAGAAGTGAAGTAAACCATCGGCGACCCGATGTTAATCGGCGTCGCCCATTTTTTCTTTATGGCTTCGCGTTATGTACCCGTGATGTCAAACCACGCAGAAAATAACGCAGGAACTGATCGCCGCATTCGCGATAGTTCTTATGATCAGGTGCACGCATCATGGCGGTAATTTCCGGCATCGACACACGGAATTTCTGCTCGGTCATAATAGCCAGAATATCGTCGGTTTTCAGCGAAAAAGCGATACGCAGCTTTTTCAGCACCGTATTGTTATTAACACGACGCTCCAGCGCCAGTTCCGGTGCAGAATCATCTTTACCACGCAGATGATAAATCAGGCCGTTTAAAAAACCGGAGAGAATGATATCCGGGCAACGAACAAACCCTGCCTCATCTTCTTTTGTCATCCAGGTATCGAAACCTGCGGAGGTGGATTCCATGTCAGCGAGCGCAAGAATACGCACCATGTCGTTATTGTTCGCTTTTAGGGTGTAGCGCAGGCTACGAAGAATATCGTTACTTAGCATAGAGCCTTCAACTGTCGGTGATGCAATGGCGCGCAGTGTATCAGTTTTACAGTCCAATCGCCTCTTTTAGACTTTTAAGATAACGACGACTCACCGGAACGGTCAGTCCATTACGCAAAATCAGTTCCGCCTGACCGTTGTCTTCCAGACGGATCTCCTGCAATTGCGCCATATTCACCAGATATTGCCGATGACAACGCAGCAGAGGAGTACGGCTCTCCAGCGTCCTGAGCGTCAACTCAGTGAAGCCTTCTTTACCATCGCTGCTCGTCACATACACACCACTCATGCGACTGCTGATAAACGCCACATCATCCATTTGCAGCAAATAAATCCGACTATGGCCGCTGCACGGAATAAACTTCAGTGCCTGCTGATTTTCTGGTAGCAGTGATACATCCTGCTTGGTGCGCTCCTGACGCAAACGGATCAGCGTTTTTTCCAGCCGTGCTTCTTCAATCGGCTTGAGCAGATAATCAAACGCATGTTCTTCGAAGGCTTTCACCGCATACTCATCAAAGGCGGTCAGAAAAACAATGTATGGACGATGCTCAGGATCAAGCATACCAACCATTTCCAGGCCGCTGATTCGCGGCATCTGAATATCAAGGAACAGAACATCCGGACGCAATTTATGCACCGCGCCAATGGCTTCCACCGCATTCGAACATTCACCGACAATCTCGATGTCGCTTTGCTCTTGCAACAGGATCCGCAGATTCTCCCGGGCTAACGGTTCGTCATCGACAATCAGCACTTTGATCATGCCAGTTCCTCCAGAGGAAGTCGTAAAGTGATTCGGGTAAAGCGGTCAGGTTCACACGCTACGCTGATGCCAAAATCATCGCCAAACCTCTCGCGCAGTCGTTTATCGACCAGATTCATACCCAGTCCACTGGCTTCTGAGGTTGGCTGATACAGCCCAGCATTGTCTTCAATATCCAGCATCAGATATTGCCCTTCGCGACGGGCGGTAATCGATACTTCACCGGTATCCAGTAACTGAGAAGTGCCGTGTTTGATGGCATTCTCCACGATGGGCTGCAGAGTAAAGGCGGGTAATTGCTGATGCGAAAGTTCTTCTGGCACCGTCAAGGTCACCTGAAGACGCGACTGGAATCGTGCCTTTTCAATTTGCAGATAAGCATTAACGTGTTCAATTTCATCGGCCAGCGTCACAATTTCCGACGGGCGTTTTAAATTTTTACGAAAGAACGTCGACAGATACTGCACCAGTTGGCTGGCCTGCTCGCTATCGCGTCGGATCACAGCTTTGATGGTGTTAAGTGCATTAAACAGAAAATGGGGATTGACCTGGGCGTGCAGGAGTTTTATTTCCGACTGCGTGAGCATCGCTTTTTGCCGCTCATACTGCCCGGCCAGAATCTGTGCCGAAAGCAGTTGGGCGATCCCTTCCCCCAACGTACGGTTGATCGAACTAAAGAGGCGGTTTTTGGCTTCATACAGTTTGATGGTCCCCATTACCCGCTGGTTTTCACCTCGCAGAGGGATCACCAGCGTCGAGCCTAATTTGCATTGCGGGTGCAAAGAGCAACGGTAAGGAACTTCATTCCCATCGGCATACACCACCTCTCCGGTTTCAATCGCGCGTTGGGTATATGACGATGAAATAGGTTTTCCGGGTAGATGGTGATCGTCACCAATACCGGTAAATGCCAGCAGTTTCTCACGATCGGTAATCGCCACCGCACCGATATCCAGCTCTTCATACAGCACCTGAGCAACCTTCATGCTGTTAACCTCGTTGAACCCCTGGCGTAAAATACCTTCCGTTGAGGCGGCAACTTTGAGTGCTGTGGCGGAAAAAGCGGAGGTATATTTTTCAAACATCGCCCGTTTATCGAGCAAAATACGCATAAACAAGGCGGCGCCCACGGTATTGGTTACCATCATAGGTGCGGCAATATTGCTGACCAACCGAAACGCATCGTCAAACGGACGGGCAATTAATAAGATGATCAGCATCTGCACCAGTTCGGCGACAAAGGTAATCGCCCCCGCAGTCAGCGGACTAAAGACTTTATCGGTACGACCACGACGGGTGAGCACGCTGTGCACCAGCCCGCCGAGCAACCCTTCCACAATGGTCGAGATCATGCAGCTAAGCGCTGTCATCCCACCCATAGAATAACGATGCAAACCGCCGGTAAGACCAACTAAGCCACCGACCACAGGGCCGCCAAGCAGCCCGCCCATCACCGCGCCAATAGCGCGAGTGTTAGCAATAGAGTCATCGATATGCAGCCCGAAATAGGTGCCTAAAATGCAGAAAATGGAAAAAGTAACATAGCAAAGCAGTTTATGCGGGAGTCGGATAGTCACCTGCATCAGCGGGATAAACAAACGCGTTTTGCTCATGAGCCACGCGATAACGAGGAACACACACATCTGCTGAAGCAGCAGCAACACCAGATTAAACTCGTACATACCCGCCAACCACACATCACTTAAAAGCGCGTAACATACATGGGCTGCGTGTAACTTTCTTTGAAGTGTTGCAAAAAAAGACGAATTTGTGAGAACGATCACTCGAAAGCGCGAGCATGGTTACAAACTCACCCATTCATAGATCAAAAAACAGACAAAACTACCTGGTTCGCAAAAGAGCGTCTAAAGTAAAACTGGGACCTCGCGAGCAAGAGTGAGACGACGATGGCGCTTTACACAATAGGTGAAGTGGCTTTGCTTTGTGATATCAACCCTGTCACTTTACGCGCGTGGCAGAGGCGTTACGGATTACTTAAACCGCAGCGGACAGACGGCGGGCATCGCCTGTTTAACGATGCGGATATTGACCGGAGCCGCGAGATAAAACGCTGGATAAACAACGGTGTCCAGGTAAGTAAGGTTAAAATGTTGCTCAGCAATGAGAGCATTGATGTGCATAACGGTTGGCGTGAACAACAAGAGACGCTGTTGAGCTATTTGCAAAGTAATAATCTGCATAGCCTCAGACTATGGATCAAAGAGCGTGGCCAGGATTATCCCGCACAAACGCTCAACACCCATTTGTTCATTCCGTTACGCCGACGTCTGCAATGCCAACAGCCGATCCTGCAGGCGTTACTGGGGATCCTCGACGGCGTACTGATCAACTACATCGCGATTTGTCTGGCCTCAGCACGTAAGAAACAGGGGAAAGATGCTCTGGTGGTTGGCTGGAACATTCAGGATACGACCCGCTTATGGCTGGAAGGTTGGGTCGCCAGCCAGCAGGGATGGCGCATTGACGTCCTTGCCCATTCGCTGAACCAACTGCGACCGGAGCTGTTTGAAGGTCGCACCTTGCTTGTCTGGTGCGGCGAAAACCAAACACCCGCTCAGCAGCAACAGCTGAATGAATGGCGCGCGTTAGGTCACGATATTTATCCACTCGGTATTTAGAGCCTGGCCCATTAGGGCTATTTTGCTTGCCATTTCGAACCAGGGCAGTGCTCAGACAACACTCAGAGAGTTTTGAACGCCCTTTAGGGCGGCCCGGAGGGTAAGCGTAGCGAATAATCCTCACGTACTACGTGTACGCTCCGGTTCTTCCGCGCTGGCCGTGTTCAAACTGTCTGCGCCAATAACACCTACTGAGATAGGCTCTTAATATTCTATTAACAAACGTGTACAATCCTTGAATTCACATAAGGAGTGCATAATGAGCGCAGCTAAAATCGGTGTCATTACCCTCTTCCTGCTGATGGCCATCGGCGGTATCGGCGGTGTCATGCTGGCAGGCTATACCTTTATTTTACGTGCCGGGTAAGATGTCTCGCTAATTTCTCAAACCCGCGGTCAACAATTACCGCCGCCAGCGCGACCAACAGCGCCCCCTGAATCACATAGGCGGTATTGAACCCACTCAGCCCGATAATAATCGGCGTACCCAGCGTGTTCGCCCCAACGGTTGAGGCGATGGTTGCGGTGCCGATATTAATAATCACCGACGTGCGAATCCCGGCCAGAATCACCGGGGCCGCCAGCGGCAACTCGACTTTACGCAGCCGCTGCCCCTGACTCATGCCCATTCCGCTGGCAATATCCATCACGCTGGGTGAAATTCCGCCGAGTCCCGCCAGCGTTGCCTGCAAGATCGGTAATACGCCATACAGGATCAACGCGATAATTGCCGGTTCAGGACCAAATCCCATCACCGGTACGGCGATCGCCAGCACAGCAACTGGCGGAAAGGTCTGTCCCACGGCGGCGATGGTTTCCACCATGGGCCTGAATTCCGCGCCCCAGGACCGGGTTACCGCTATACCGGCCCCGGTGCCAATAAGTACGGCAATCAGGCTTGAAATCCCCACCAGGCCAAAATGGCTCAGTGCCAGCACCGCAAAACTTTCCTGCTGATACACGGGACGCGGTAGCGCCGGAAATAGCGCACTGAACAAGGCCTGACTATGAGGCAACCCAACTAACAGGACCAGAAACAGGACAATAAGCCATAACAACGGATCAGCAAGACGTTTCACGGGTCGGCATCTCGGAAAGCAAATCACGAAAATGAAGCGTCCCGCAGGACACCCCCTGCGGGGTCACGACCGGCAAGACGTCGCAACCGCGCGCTACGAACACCGACAACGCATCACGCAGCGTCATTTCATCTACCAACGGTTCACCGGCGGTGTGTTCACCGCGACGGATAAAATCCCCTACCATGCGAAGCGACAACAGACGTACGCCCAGTTCACTACGGCCAAAGAATGTTTGCACGAATTCGTTCGCCGGTGCAGTCAGCATCGACAGCGGCGTGCCTTGCTGTACTACCTTTCCTGCATCCATCAGAACCAGATGCTCCGCCAGCCTTAGCGCCTCGTCGATATCATGCGTCACCAGCACAATGGTACGCCCGAGCAGACGATGAATACGCGTCATCTCCTGCTGCAGCGCACCGCGGGTGACCGGATCCAGCGCGCCAAAAGGCTCATCCATCAGCAGTACCTGCGGATCTGCCGCCAAGGCACGCGCCACGCCGACCCGCTGCTGTTGCCCGCCAGACAGCTGATGCGGATAACGATGGCGCAAACTTTCCTCAAGACCCAGCAGCGCCATCAGTTCGTCTGTTCGGTCATCAATACGTGAACGCGACCACTTTTGTAACTGCGGAACCGTGGCGATGTTCTGCGCGACGGTCCAGTGGGGAAACAAGCCAATAGACTGAATCGCGTATCCCATGCGCCGCCTTAGCTCCAGCACCGGTAGGCTGCGGATCTCTTCCCCGGCAAAGCGAATCTGTCCGCTGTCATGTTCAACCAGCCGATTGATCATTTTCAGCGTGGTGGATTTCCCGGAACCTGACGTGCCAATTAACACCGAAAAGCTGCCCTCCCCCAACCGCAGATTAAGGTCGTCAACGGCTGTTTGCTGACCATAGGTTTTACTGACATGGCGAAATTCAATCATTGTTTGTTACCTTCAACAGCGCGAGCCCTAAATCAAACAGCGCATCAATCAATACCGCCAGTACCACAACCGGGATCACGCCCAGCAACACTAAATCGACGGCGCTACTGAGCAATCCCTGAAAGACCAGCGCGCCAAATCCCCCTGCGCCAATCAGCGCGGCAATCACCGCCATTCCCACCGTTTGCACCATCACCACCCGCAAACTGCGCAAGAAGACCGGCAGCGCCAGTGGAAACTGCACCGAGACAAATCGCTGGAAAGTGCTCATCCCCATCGCTCGGGCGCTTTCCAGCACATCGCGTGGAACCTGATGCAATCCAGCTACTACGCCGCGCACCAGCGGTAACAGCGCATACAGCACCAACGCAATAAGCGCAGGCGTCAGGCCGGTTCCGGCGACGCCGAGTGAACCCAGCAAGGGAAAATGCTTCACCAGCCCGGCAAGGGGCGCAATCAACAGGCCAAACAGCGCGACGGAGGGAATGGTTTGGATGATATTCAGTACCGCAAATATCGGTCCCTGACGGGCGACAGAGAAAGCACACCAGATGCCCAGCGGCACGCCAATCACGAGTGCGGGCACCACGGTAGCGAACAGAATTGTCAGATGTTGTGCCAGGGCGTCGTTAAAAACATCCTGGCGGTTGGCATACTCTTTAAGAAGGGAAAGATCGTTAAACGTGCCGGAGAACAAAAGCACCAGCGGCAAAATAAACATTTGCGCGTGCAACAGCCAGCGCCATGACGCCTGTTCGGTGATGCGACGAATGGCGTCACTGGCGGCCAGCAGCATCAGTCCTAGCCCCAACCAGAACCCGCTGCCCAGGCTGGTTCTGGCCAGTGGACTTCCCGTCTTGGCCAGATACGTTGCCGTTGTTCCTGCGGTTACCAGCGCTGCTATAACCAGCAACTGGCTAATAACAAGCGTCAATATATTGCCGGGCTTTCCCGGTACAAAGCACAGAAGAAACAGCAGCAAACAGGCTACTGCCAATCCCCACGCCATGTCGGGCCGGATATCCCAGAGTTGGCGCCCCTCACCAGAGACCAGGCGATTAGGCGCATAGCTAATGAAAGGCAGCGCTGCCGCCGCGAAGGTAAGAAGTACCAGTAACAACAGCACCCGATTAACTGAAATCTTTGACAAAACACCCACCTGCTGCAAACTCCGTTACTTCACCCATCCTTTTTGCTTCAGGTAGTCTGCTGCAACTTTTTTCGCATCCAGCCCCTCCACGGCAATACTGGCATTCAGCTTCTGCAACGTTTTTTCATCCAGGCTGGCAAAAACCGGTTGTAGCCATTCTCCCATTTGCGGGTAGTCTTTCAGCACCGATTCACGCACAACGGGTGCTGGCGCATAAATGGGCTGGACACCTTTTGGATCGCTTAAAGTTTGCAGACCGAGCGCCGCAACCGGGCCATCGGTGCCATAAGCCATCGCCGCATTGACGCCAGAAGTCTGCTGCGCCGCCGCTTTAATCGTCACCGCGGTATCTCCTCCTGCCAGCGACAACAGCTGGTTTTGATTCAGTTTGAAATCATAGGCTTTTTCAAACGCAGGCAGCGCGTCAGCCCGCTCGATAAATTCAGCAGAGGCGGCAAGTTTGAACGTTCCCCCGTCTTTCAGGTAACGGCCTAAATCAGCAAGGGACTCAAGCTTGTTCTTTTGCGCGATATCCTGGCGTACTGCAATGGTCCAGGTATTGTTGGCAGGAGCAGGCGTTAGCCAGACCAGCTTATTTTGCTCTGCGTCCAGCTTTTTCACTTTCTCGAATCCGGCCTGCGCATTTTTCCACGCGGGATCATTTTCATCTTTAAAAAAGAATGCGCCATTACCGGTATATTCCGGATAAATATCCAGCTCACCGGAGGTGATTGCCCCACGCACCACTGGGGTAGTACCCAGCTGTACTTTATTGACGGTTTTCACGCCATGGCTTTCGAGCACCTGCAAAATAATGTTGCCGAGCAGCGCCCCTTCGGTATCGATTTTTGAACCGACCGTGACGGGTGACGCGGCCTGTAAGGGCAGGCTTATCGCGGCTAACAGCGCCAGCGAACCCACCGATACTTTTGAGATTATCATGCTGTACTCCTCATCCTTTTGCGGCCCTTTTCAGAGACTTGAGGAAAAAGCATAGTCGAAAAATCAAGCCTTAACCTGGCTATTGGGTGGTAACACTGAGAGTTATTAGCGGTAAGGCGATAATAAAATAAAAAAAATCCGGCAAACCCAATATGAATTTGCCGGGTGATACGATTTAGTCGGCCTGATAAGCATTGCGCCATCAGGCCTGCTGCATGAATTTACTCGTCAATTAAAGCAGTTCGAATTCGCCCTGCTTCACTCTGGCGGAATCCACACCGATAAAGACGTTAAACTTGCCAGGCTCTGCATCGTATTTCATCTGCTGATTCCAGAATTTGAGCGCTTCAATATCAATCGGGAAGCTGACGGTCTGGGTTTCACCTGGCTTAAGATTCACTTTTTCAAAACCTTTCAGCTGTTTTACCGGACGACTCATGGAGGCGGTCACATCCTGTAAATACATCTGAATCACCGTTGCACCTTCGCGCTTGCCGGTGTTGGTCACCTGCACGCTGGCCGTCACGGTTCCGTCACGCTTCATCGTCGGAGAAGAGAGCTTCACATCAGAAACCGTAAACGTGGTGTAGCTCAGGCCATAACCAAAGGGATACAACGGACCATTGGCTTCATCAAAGTAGCGCGACGTGTACTTGTTCGGCTTATCGGCGTTATACGGACGACCGGTATTGAGATGGCTGTAATAGACCGGGATCTGTCCAACAGAGCGCGGGAAAGACATCGGCAGCTTGCCTGACGGATTGTAATCACCAAACAGCACATCGGCGATGGCGTTACCGCCTTCCGTCCCGGCAAACCAGGTTTCGAGGATCGCATCGGCTTGTTGATCTTCCTTAACCAGCGCCAGCGGACGACCGTTCATCAACACCAGAACCAGAGGTTTACCCGTGGCTTTCAGCGCAGCAATCAGGTCACGCTGACTTTGCGGAATGGTGATATCGGTGCGGCTGGATGCTTCATGCGCCATGCCCTGCGCTTCACCGACTACCGCGACAATCACATCTGATTGCTTCGCGGCGTTAACGGCTTCATCGATCATCGCCTGCGGCGAACGCGGGTCAATCTTCACCGCTTCTTCATACAGGTTGAGGAAATCGACAATGCCTTTATCGTTGGTGATATTCGCCCCTTTGGCGTACAGCACTTTGCCCTGATCGCCGACGGCATTTTTAATCCCCGTCAGTACCGTTATCGACTGATCGGCAACACCAGCGGCGGACCAACTGCCCATCACATCACGCTTGCTGTCGGCCAGCGGACCGACAACCGCCACGGTGGCGGATTTTTTCAGCGGCAACGTTTCCAGACGGTTTTTCAGCAGCACCAGGCTTTCGCGTGCCACTTCACGCGCCTCTTTGCGATGCAAACGGCTTTCTGCGTTGGTGTCCTGTGGGTCAGATTCTTTGGCTCCCAGATGGCTGTACGGATCGTTAAACAGCCCCATATCATATTTCACGTTCAGCACGTGGCGCGCGGCGTCGTCCAGCTCCGCCATCGTCACTTTGCCGGATTTAATCAAGCCCGGAAGATATTTGCTGTAATACTCATCGCTCATACTCATGTTGATGCCGGATTTGATCGCCACACGCACCGCATCTTCAGGATCGGAGGCGGTACCGTGCTTAATCAGTTCCTTAATCGCGCCGTGATCGGAAACGGTAATACCCTTAAAGCCCCATTCATCACGCAGCACGTCTTTTAGCAGCCAGGCGTCTGAGGTTGCAGGCGTACCGTTCAGCGAATTAAGCCCTACCATTACCGCACCGCTACCGGCATCCAGCCCAGCTTTGTACGGCGGCATATAGTCGTTGAACAGACGCTGCGGGCTCATATCGACGGTGTTATATTCCTTGCCACCTTCAACCGCGCCATAGGCGGCGAAGTGCTTGACGCTGGTCATCACCGAATAGCGATCCGCCGGGCTTTTCCCCTGCATCGCTTCCACCATGGTTTTACCCATCGTAGCCGTTAAATACGTGTCTTCACCAAAGCCTTCCGAGGCACGGCCCCAGCGTGGATCGCGAGAGACATCGACCATTGGCGCCCAGGTCATATTCAGACCATCATCAGCGGCTTCATACGCAGAAATACGGCCAACGGTTCTGACCGCATCGAGATTAAAAGAGGATGCCAGGCCGAGACTTATCGGGAACACGGTACGCTGGCCGTGCAATACGTCGTAGGCAAAAAAGAGAGGAATTTTCAGGCGGCTGAGCTCCATCACCTGATCCTGCATTTTGCGGATATCCTGGCGCGTGACGGTGTTAAAAATTGCCCCAACCTGCCCGTCTTTGATCATCTCGCGGATGGCTTCTTTCGGGTTATCAGGCCCGACGCTTATCAAGCGTAGTTGCCCAATTTTCTCATCCACGGTCATCTGTTTAAGTAAATCGGTAACGAATGCATCCCGCGCTTCTGGCGTCAGAGGATGGTTACCAAACAGCGTGTCCGCCAGCGCTGGTTGCAACGCCAGACTCACCGCGACACCTACAGAACATAGCCATTTCATGTTGATTCTCTCTTTATTTTTTCCCGACCAGGCAGCGAAAATATAACAAAAACCGCAGTTTGCCGTAAGACTAAACGGGAGTGATAAAGAAAGCTAAGGTTATTCTCCTAATTTTCAAAACCAGCGCGAATCAGTAGAAGACGAACCAGAGACAATATGAATGAGAAAGCGTATTGTCATACAAAGCGCTATGCTTGTTCCTGATATTGAGTCCCACCACAAGGAGTGGAGAATGTCTTCCATTACAACAGATAATAAAGCTTTTCTGAATGAACTGACCCGTCTGGTAGGTCATTCACACCTGCTCACAGACCCTGCTAAAACCGCCCGCTATCGCAAGGGATTCCGCTCCGGTCAGGGCGATGCACTCGCCGTGGTGTTCCCTGGTTCGCTTTTAGAACTGTGGCGCGTCCTCAACGCTTGCGTCGCCGCAGATAAAATTATCCTGATGCAGGCCGCCAACACTGGCCTGACCGAAGGCTCTACGCCGAGCGGTAATGATTACGATCGCGAGATTGTCATTATCAGCACCCTGCGCCTTGATAAGCTGCACGTCATCGGCAAAGGCGAACAGGTGCTGGCCTATCCCGGCACCACGCTTTATTCACTGGAAAAAGCGCTCAAACCGTTTGGCCGTGAGCCGCATTCGGTGATTGGCTCTTCCTGTATCGGCGCTTCAGTGATTGGCGGTATTTGTAACAACTCCGGCGGCTCGCTGGTTCAGCGCGGTCCGGCATACACGGAGATGTCGCTGTTTGCGCGTATTGACGAGCAGGGTAAATTACAGCTGGTTAACCATCTGGGTATCGAACTGGGCCAGACCCCGGAACAGATCCTTAGCAAACTTGATGACGACCGTATCAAAGATGACGATGTGCGCCACGATGGACGTCATGCACACGATCACGACTACGTTACCCGCGTCAGAGATATTGAGGCGGACACGCCCGCTCGCTATAACGCCGATCCGGACCGGTTGTTTGAATCATCCGGTTGTGCAGGCAAGCTCGCGGTTTTTGCTGTGCGTCTGGACACCTTCGAAGCCGAAAAAAACCAGCAGGTCTTTTACATCGGTACCAACCAGCCAGAGGTGCTGACGGAGATCCGCCGTCATATTTTGGCAAAATTTGAGCATCTGCCGGTCGCCGGTGAATATATGCACCGCGATATTTATGACATCGCTGAGCAATACGGCAAAGATACGTTTCTGATGATCGACAAGCTCGGCACCGACAAAATGCCGTTCTTCTTCACCCTGAAAGGTCGCACCGATGCGATGCTGGAAAAAGTGAAAATTTTCCGTCCGCATTTCACCGATCGGGCAATGCAGAAATTTGGCCATTTGTTCCCCAGCCACTTACCCGCGCGCATGAAAAGCTGGCGCGATAAGTATGAACATCACCTGCTGTTAAAAATGGCCGGTGGCGGCGTGGCTGAAGCGCAAAACTGGCTAAGCGAGTTTTTCAAAACCGCTGAAGGCGACTTCTTTGCCTGTACACCGGAAGAAGGCAGCAAGGCGTTTTTGCATCGCTTTGCGGCGGCTGGCGCGGCGATTCGTTATCAGGCAGTACATGCCGATGAAGTGGAAGATATTCTGGCGCTGGATATCGCACTGCGTCGGAACGATACCGAATGGTACGAGCATCTGCCTGCAGAGATCGACAGCCAACTGGTGCACAAACTCTATTACGGCCACTTTATGTGCTACGTCTTCCATCAGGATTACATAGTGAAAAAAGGCGTGGATGCGCATGCGCTGAAAGAGCAGATGCTGGAGCTTCTGCACGAGCGCGGAGCACAGTATCCGGCAGAGCATAACGTCGGACATCTGTATAAAGCACCGGAAACATTAACCCGTTTTTACCGCGAGAATGACCCCACCAACAGTATGAATCCGGGGATTGGTAAAACGAGTAAGCAAAAGTTCTGGAAAGAGTCGTAAACCAGAAAAAGATAAGCGCCACCGGGCATGTTACCGGGGGCGCTTCGCTTGCCCGGCCTACAGCCACATTAGTTTTGTGCAGGCCGGATAAGACGTCTTGTTTAATCGTTCTGTGCGGTTTGCTCGCCCGTCGCCGAACCTGCCGCCGCCATCTGCGCGGCTTTTTGCTTTTTATAGCTCAGCGCCGCCGCCGGAACCGGCATCACCTTGCCCGTTTCGATCCAGGTACGTAAACGACTGGCATCGGCAAAGTGGGTATATTTACCGAACGCATCCATCACCACCAGCGCCACCGGTTTGTTATTGATCACTGTGCGCATCACCAGACAGTGTCCTGCCGCATTGGTAAACCCGGTTTTGGTTAACTGAATATTCCAGTTATCGCGGTATACCAGATGGTTGGTGTTACGGAATGGCAGCGTATAAGCCGGGTTGGCAAAGGTCGCCATATCTTCACGCGTGGTGCTTAACTGGCCAATCAGCGGATACTGCTTGCTGGCGATCAGCAGCTTGGTTAAATCACGGGCGGTCGATACGTTATGAATCGATAAGCCGGTTGGTTCCACAAATCGAGTCTGAGTCATGCCGAGCGCTTTCGCTTTGGCATTCATGGCCTTAATAAACGCGTTATAACCGCCAGGGTAATGATGCGCCAGGCTCGCCGCCGCACGGTTTTCTGATGACATCAGCGCCAGCAGCAGCATGTCTTTACGGCTAATTTCACTGTTCAGTCGCACACGAGAGTAGATGCCTTTCATTTCCGGCGTCTGACTGATATCAACTTTCAGTTTCTCATCCAACGGCAGTCGTGCATCAAGCACCACCATCGCGGTCATTAATTTGGTAATCGACGCAATCGGACGCACAAGGTCCGGGTGGTTCGAATAGATAACTTTGTTGGTATTCAGATCAACAATCATCGCGCTACCGGACGCTATCTCAGGCTGAGAAGCTGCTGCGGTAGTTGCCGTTTTAGCCACGGCTTGGGGTGCAAAAGGAACGGCCAGCACCAGGGCAAGGCTTAATAATGAAACTCGGAATTTCAGCATGATGAGATTTCTGATAATGGTTCACGCACGTCACAACGCACACCGCCAGAGACTAAGTATTATCTCAAGCTAGCTCAGGCATCATAGCGATCCGGCAGGTTTGCCGCCACAGGAGAATCGTCTCGAAATGCTGCGTTGCTGACTTTTACGTCAACAACGCAGCGCAGACAGGTTTATCCGTCAAAATAACCGATAGCCGTAACCCCACAGGATTACCGTAATCGCCAGCAGAACTTCCAGTACCAGAACACCGATCGCCAGTGTTGAACTGGAAAAGCTCAGGCCTTCCTCTTTAGAGATATTCAGGAACGTCGGAATGCCGAGATAGAGTAAATAACCGGTGTAAAATAGCGCGATCGTTCCTACTAATGCACACAGCCAGACCAGCGGATAAAGTGCGACCAATCCGCTTAAAAACAGCGGCGTCGCAACATACCCTGCAAAGACCATACAGTGGGCCAACGACGGGCGCTGCGGGTAATTACGTGCCATCCACCAGATAACCCGGCCCATGACGGCGACGCCTGCCAGCATCACCCCGTAAAACAGAATTGCCATCGCAAATCCGGTCAACAGAGATAACTTCAGGATATTGCCATCGCCAAAATTCCAGCCGATTTGCGTGGTACCGATAAATGCGCAAACAACCGGGATTGCCGCCATCAGCAGTACATGGTGGGTATAGTGATGCGAAACACTTTCGTTTTCGCTGTTGATCACGTGCATTTCACGATCGGGATGGGAAAACAGCCCCCAGACATGGTTCATACCGCCCCCTTCTTGTCAGCTCCGGACCTCAACACTTCAAGTATAATTCAGCTTTTGATTATTTTATGTACACATGAAAAATACCGAAGCGCCGAGTAAAAAGTGTGTAAGCCGCAGGCTTGATAAGCGAAGCGCCATCAGGCATTAGGGAACTGAACGACGTTAAGCGCTACTATGCGTCTTTTCCGGCATCAAGTATTCATTGGGTGTATGCTATGACCAGTGGAGGTCATACAACGTATGGATATAACGCATTATGTTGCGCAATACGGCTATGCTGCGTTAATCATCGGCAGCCTGGCAGAAGGTGAAACCATTACCCTGTTAGGCGGCGTCGTGGCGCATCAGGGAGTCCTGAAATTCCCGCTGGTGGTGCTCTCGGTCGCGCTGGGTGGGATGATTGGCGATCAGTTGCTCTATTTACTCGGACGTCGTTTTGGCGGCAAAATTCTGCGTCGTTTCTCGCGCCATCAGGCGAAAATTCATTATGCGCAGAAAATGATCCAACGACGTCCTTACCTGTTTGTTGTCGGTACTCGCTTTATGTACGGCTTTCGCGTTATTGGTCCCTTACTGATTGGCGCCAGTCACCTGCCGCCGAAGATCTTTTTACCGCTGAATATTCTTGGCGCGTTTGTCTGGGCATTGCTATTTACCACCCTCGGCTACGTCGGTGGTGAAGTGATCGCGCCGTGGCTGCACAGCCTCGACCAGCATATCAAGCATGGCATCTGGCTGGTGCTGGTTATCGCGATAGTCGCGGGCGTCCGCTGGTGGATGAAACGTCGAAGCACGCGTAAAGCGCAATGAAGATGGCCCGACAGCGGAACACCGGCGGGCCGATTAAATCAGGATGCGTGATAACCGCCGCCCAGCGCGCTGGTCAACTGGATTGAGGCATCCAGCCATTGGCCTTGCAAAAGCAGACCGTTGCACTGCTCACGTAATGCCGGGATCTTTGCCTCGCTAACCCTGGAGCCCGCAATAATACCTGCATTAAAGCGCGCCTGCGCCAGCCCCACTACGCGCTGAGCGTCATGTTCAATCTGCTGCTGATGCTGATTTTTCTGCGCCAGTGTTTCTACCTGCGATGCCGCACGTGCCACGTCATTCACCGCATCCACCACAGCTTTGTTGTAATTCGCCACCGTCAGGTTACTTTGCGCTTTCGTAATATCGAGATTCGCATTCAGTCTGCCGCTGTCAAAGATAGGCAGCGTCAGCCCGGCGGTTACACCCATTTGCTGCGCGGAATGGCGGAACAGGTCACTCAGATGTAACGCATCCTGTTGTAAAAATGCCATCAGATTCACATTGGGATAAAACGCCGCTTTCGCCGCATCAATACTGCTCAGCGATGACTCAATGTACCAGTGTGCTGCCTGCAAATCTGGTCGACGGGCCAGCAGCGAGTAGCCCAATTGGGACGGGAGCTGACTTTCAACCACGGGCAGTTTGGTCGAATGGAGCTTCAGGGCAACGGACTGCGAGTTGCTCAACGCGCTTAGGCGCGCCTCAATCACCTTCATTTTACCGCTGACATCGTTCAGCTGCTGCTCTGTTTTGCTGGAATCGATATCGGTTTCAACACCTTCCACCGAAGAAGTGAGGCCGTTTTGATATAGCTGACGATCGACGGTTATCACATTTTGCTGCTCGCTTTCGATTTGCGTCAACACGGTTTTCAGCGCGGCCTGCGTCTGCCATTCCCAGTAAAGACGGGAGACACCGCTCGCCAGCAGCTGTCGGGTTTGCTCGCGCTCAGCCTCACGCGCCTTAACGGCTCCAATGCGCGCAGTCACTTCGGCCCGATTCTTACCCCACAGATCCAGATTCCAGCCTGCAGTTAAACCAAAGGTACCGTTGGTGTACCACGGCCCCGTGGTTCCTGCTGCGGGATCGGTTATGGCGAAAGGTCCCATCAGCCCTTCGGCTGACATTTTCTGACGCTCAACGTCTGCGGAGAAGTCGATCTCCGGGCCATCCTGCGCTTCCACGGCCTTAGCCTGCGCCTCCGCCAGTTGAATGCGCTGTTCCGCGACCTGCATATCAGGAGAATTTCGCAACGTGCTGTCAATCAACGCATTAAGCTGGGGGTCGTGATATGCCTTCCACCAATGGCTGTCCGGCCAGCCATTTTTTAACGCGGCAGGCAATGTGGTATCGACATTTGCGGCAGGCGTCTGCTGTGACAGAGACTGGCGGTCATCATGCATCGGCGCGCAGCCAGACATCAGAACAAAAAGCGGCAACAATGCCGTCGTGACAAACACAGAATTACGATTCATGGAGATATACAGGTAAGAAAAGATGTGCAGAGATTACGACTTGTCGCTGTTGCTTTTTTAGTTACGCGTGGCAATACATCTTTGGCAATAAAAATATATAATCAGAAAAATATACACCTCGTGAATAATATAGATTAAATAATTTTAATAATTAATGGATGGAGATGTTATGTCACAGAATATCTATGACAATCCTGAGTTCTTTGCCGGATATGCCACGCTGGATCGTTCAGTAAAGGGACTCGACGGCGCGCCAGAATGGCCGACAATACAAGCGATGCTCCCCTCTCTTCAAGGGAAGGTGCGAACAAGTTCCTGATATGAGATCATCATATTCATCCGGAGCGCATCCCAGAGGGACATCATGAGCCATCAACTCACCTTCGCCGATAGTGAATTCAGCACTAAGCGCCGTCAGACCCGAAAAGAGATTTTCC
Organism: Citrobacter sp. Cpo142; assembly: GCF_030332425.1. Taxonomy (NCBI): domain Bacteria; kingdom Pseudomonadati; phylum Pseudomonadota; class Gammaproteobacteria; order Enterobacterales; family Enterobacteriaceae; genus Citrobacter; species Citrobacter sp. Cpo142. The sequence goes on along the minus strand of NZ_JAOWHW010000116.1, from coordinate 116 downwards.
TCTCCCGCATGGAGCAGATTCTGCCATGGCAGAATATGACCGCTGTCATCGAGCCGTTTTATCCCAAGGCGGGCAATGGCCGACGGCCCTATCCGCTGGAGACCATGCTGCGTATT
>NZ_JAOWHW010000115.1:0-61970 GCF_030332425.1 Citrobacter sp. Cpo142 | reverse complement strand
ATCGGCCCAGATCCGCGAAATTTTAATCAGCGAGTCAGCTTGGGAAGAAATGACCTGCTTATTCGCACCTTCCTTAAAAGCGGCTACTGGCGTAGATGCACTGACTCATGCCATTGAAGGCTACATCACGCGGGCTGCGTGGGCGCTTACCGATGCGCTGCACATTAAAGCCATCGAAATTATTGCCGGGTCATTACGCGGTTCCGTTGCGGGCGACAGCCAGGCGGGGGAAGCGATGGCTCTGGGCCAGTACGTTGCCGGGATGGGTTTCCCCAACGTAGGTCTGGGATTAGTGCATGGTATGGCACACCCGTTAGGCGCGTTCTACAACACGCCGCACGGCGTCGCGAATGCCATTTTGCTGCCGCACGTGATGCACTATAACGCCGAATTCACCGGGGAAAAATTCCGCGATATTGCCCGGGTAATGGGGGTTAAGGTTGAAGGACTGACGCTGGCAGATGCACGCAAAGCGGCGGTGGATGCCGTCTTCGCCCTTAATCGCGATGTAGGTATCCCACTGCATCTACGCGATGTTGGCGTCCGTAAAGAGGATATTCCTGCGCTGGCGCAAGCCGCATTTGACGATGTTTGTACCGGGGGAAATCCGCGTGAAGCGAGCCTTGGGGATATCGTTGAGCTGTACCACACCGCCTGGTAATTGCTTTATCCGGTCTACAGGGTTGCACGAAATGTAGGCCGGATAAGCGCAGCGCCATCCGGCAACAGAACTATCGCCAAAGAACTATCGAACCAGGCGTAGTTGCTGTAGATTCCCGTCGATATGTAAGTCTGTTTGCAACCGCGCGATATCGCGGCACAAAAACGCCATCTCCCGATGTTCTTCGAGTTTCTTGCGCCATTTCTCCGGTACGTCATCCAGATGTTCATACAGCGCCTCCAGCGTTGGAAACTGTGCCAGCAGTTGTGTGGCGCTTTTAGGACCAATACCGGCAACCCCCGGTATTTTAGAACTGCTGATCCCGGCCAGTCCCCAATAATCTGGCAGTTGTTGCGGCAGTACGCCGAACTCTTTCTCGATAAACGGCGCATCCAGCCAGCGTTTCTGGAAATAATCGCGAATCCGCAGCGTTGGGGAGAGTAGCTGACAGTAGCCTTTATCGGTTGAGACGATAGTCGCCTGGTGTCCCGCCTGGCTAACTTTCACCGCCAGAGTGGCGGCTAAATCATCGGCTTCATTCCCGCTGGATACCCAGCAGCAGACGCCGCGCTGTTCAAAAGCGGCGCGTAAGGCGGACATTTCCTGGTGTAAATCGTCAGGCATCGGCGGGCGACCGGCTTTGTAGTCAGGTAACCGTTGGTGACGCCAGCCGCTGTTACGCGCTTCGTCATCAAATACCGCCACGGCGTGCGTGGGTTGACTGTGCACAATCAGCTGATCGAGCGCGTGCTGGCATGTCTCCACGCAGGGGGAGCCCTGTACGGCGTGAATACGGCGGATGAGATTCAGTGCATCAACAATGAGCAGGTGGACGGCCACGGTGTTCTCCCTAACAAATTAGTCTGTAGGGTAACATTCACGACGAGTGGAGACGAGCATTGCGAAAGAGCGCTATCCGAAAGCCTGATAAGCGAAGCGCCAGCAGGCAATAAAAGCCGGATGCGGCGAGCGCCTTATCCGGCCTACAGATACGAAAATGTGCTGAGAATTAATCGCAGGTGACAATCTTCATCGCCAGACCACCACGAGAGGTTTCGCGGTATTTGGCATTCATGTCTTTACCGGTTTCGTACATGGTCTCGATAACTTTATCGAGGCACACGCGTGGTTCACTGGTACGGCGCAGCGCCATACGTGCAGCGTTCACCGCTTTAACCGAAGCAATGGCATTACGCTCAATGCACGGTACCTGAACCTGGCCGGCAACCGGGTCGCAGGTCAGACCCAGGTTGTGTTCCATACCGATTTCTGCCGCGATGCACACCTGCATTGGGCTACCGCCCAGCAGTTCAGCCAGACCAGCCGCTGCCATGGAGCAGGCGACGCCAACTTCACCCTGACAGCCGACTTCGGCACCAGAGATAGAGGCGTTCATCTTGTACAGTGAACCAATGGCGCTCGCGACCAGCATGTAGCGTGCCAGCGAGTTAGCGTTCACTTCACGGATAAACTTGTCGTAATACGCCAGTACGGCAGGAACAATCCCGCATGCACCGTTGGTTGGTGCAGTCACCACGCGTCCACCGGCTGCGTTTTCTTCGTTCACGGCCAGCGCGAACATGTTGATCCAGTCAACAACCGCCATCGGGTCGGTGGTGGTTTTGTCGCTGCTGACCAGCATGCGACGCAGCGCAGCAGCACGACGCGGAACGCGCAGTTTGCCCGGCAATACACCTTCGGTGGTGATGCCGCGTTCAATCCCGCTACGCATCACTTCCCAGACGTTAGCAAAGTGCTGTTCCAGCTCTTCTTTGCTGTGCAGCGCCAGTTCGTTTTGCATCATCAGACCGGAAAGCGACAGGCCGGTTTCCTGGCAATGACGTTGCAAATCAGCTGCGGATTTATACGGATATGGCACGTTTACCGGAGAGTTGTTCGGTAAACCAAAATGTTCTTCATCAACGATGAACCCACCGCCAATGGAATAGTAAGTCTGGCTGTAAATGGCCTTTTCGCCCGCCAGTGCGGTAATGCGCATCCCGTTTTCGTGCAGGGACAGATTGTCCGCATGGAAATTCATGCACTTATCGACCGGGAACTCGACCTCATGTTGACCGTCTGCCAGCAGCAAACGCCCATGAGTATTCACATCCTGGATAAAGGACGGAATGGCATCAATGTCTACGGTATCCGGCAGATTACCCGCCAGGCCCATAATAATCGCGATGTCGGTATGGTGACCTTTCCCCGTCAGAGATAAAGAGCCATAGACATCAACCACTACGCGGGTTACGTCAGTGAGAATTCCGCGTGCAATCAGGTCATCCGTGAATTGTTTGCCTGCTTTCATCGGGCCAACAGTGTGGGAGCTGGAAGGGCCAATGCCGATTTTGAAAATATCGAATACGCTAATCATGAGGCGTCCATTGTGTATCGAGGTGCGCCGCCCCGAGGAGCGGCGCAGGGGAATTAACTGAACAGAGAGTAGAAAATAGCGGAGATAGCGATCAGGCCCATAATCACAACGAAGACGTTGCTGATATGGCCGCTGTACTTACGCATTGCCGGTACTTTCTGAATGGCATACATCGGCATCAGGAACAGAATCATCGCGATGATTGGGCCACCCAGGGTCTCAATCATGCCGAGGATGCTTGGGTTCAGCGTCGCCACAATCCAGGTGGTTACCAGCATGAACAGCGCAGTGATTTTGTTCAGTTTGTTGATTTCGATGGATTTGCCTTTGCCGCGCAGAGACTTAATCACCATACCATTGAAGCCTTCACGTGCGCCCAGGTAGTGGCCCAGGAAGGATTTGGTGATAGCGATAATCGCGATGATCGGTGCCATCCAGGCAATAATCGGCGCGTTAAAGTGGTTCGCCAGGTAAGACAGAATCGAGATGTTCTGCTCTTTCGCTGCTGCCAGGTCTGCCGGAGTCAGGCTGAATACGCAGCTGAAGACGAAGAACATAACGGTCAGTACCATCATGATGTGAGCGAATGCCAGAATCTTGGAGCATTTTTTCTCTGCTTCATCACCGTACTCTTCACGCTTCGCCACGGCGAAGGAGGAGATGATCGGGGAGTGGTTGAAGGAGAACACCATTACCGGAATTGCCAGCCACAGGGTCAACAGCAGGCCGTTGCCGGTGGTTGCCGCAGAGTCAAAAGACATGGTTTCCAGAATCGCACCGCTCCACTGAGGGATCAGGTACAGCGCCAGCAGCATCAGCGCCGCAACGAACGGGAATACCAGGATGCTCATCGCCTTAACGATCATTTGCTCACCGAAGCGCACGATGGTCATCATGCCGACAATCAGGATCAGTGACAGGATTGCGCGCGGCGGCGGCGTAATCGCCAGCTGGTGGGTCAGGAAGCTTTCAACCGTGTTGGTGATGGCTACGCTGTAAACCAACAGAATCGGGTAGATAGCGAAGAAGTAGAGCAGGGTAATCAGTTTACCTGCACCAACACCAAAGTGTTCTTCTACAACTTCGGTGATGTCTTCACCCGGATTTTTACCGGACAGCACAAAGCGAGTCAGGCCACGGTGTGCAAAGAAGGTCATTGGGAAGGCAAGGATCGCCATGATGATCAGCGGGATCATACCGCCTACGCCTGCGTTAATCGGCAGGAACAATACACCCGCCCCAATCGCCGTGCCGTAAAGGCCCAGCATCCACATGGTGTCTGTTTTGCGCCATGCGCTGCGGGTCTGGCCCGTAACGATAGTGCTGGTTTGAGTGTTTTCCATCTATTTCTCCTGGAGGAAGCTTAAAAAGTCGGGTTTGGGGTCAATCCAATGAGAAAGTACCCGACTGTAAATCGAAATTCGTTGAGCGATTTTTATATAATTTTTCGCCGTAATAATTTTCGGGCGGAAAGATACATTTTAGTAATGAATGTATCAGTGATCGGGATCCCAAATGCAATAATCCACCTTTTATGTGGATAAATTTGGGCCATTAATCTGTTAAAAAATAGTCAAAGCGAATTTACGGGCGCGAAGGCTAACATTAACGACATATCTCATGAAAGCGAAGGCGCGAAGATAGGCGTGTTCAGCTGTAAAAACTGTTGTTTTTAGATGATTTCGGCGACTAATAATAATTTTCTAAGATAAATCACGGTTGGTTTTTCAAGGTAATCGTTTGCGTGGCTCGCTGTTTTTTATGAATCATCACTGGCATTTATATGATTGTCGGAGCTATGTGACTGGTATCACTAAAAAAAGCCGGGAGGCAAGTGCGCCAAACCCGGCTTTGATATGGACAAAACTGTCACCGCTATAGCGCTGCTAGCGGGTGTTGAAGGTTAGGCGCAGATCTCGTAACAAGGGATATACGCAGTGCCCGGTAACTTCATACGATGTTGTGCAACAAAGCCCTGCAAGAGATCGTCCATGCGGCGCATCATTTCACGATCACCGTGGATTTTATACGGGCCAAACTCTTCAATAGCGCGGATGCCAACTTCTTTCACGTTACCCGCCACAATACCGGAGAATGCGCGACGTAGATCGGCCGCCAGTACTTCAACGGGTTGATCCGGGTACAGCTTCAGGTTGGCCATGTTTTCATGAGACGGTTCGAACGGCATTTGCAGATCGGGCGCGATACGAATCGACCAGTTAAAGCTGTAAGCATCACCTGTGTCGCGACGGTTTTCTTTCACCAGCGGCATCGCTTTTTTCATCAGACGCGCCACTTCCGCTGCATCGTCAATGATAATGCGATAGTGGCGACGCGCATCTTCCCCCAGCGTGTGCACGATAAATTCGTCCAGCACGCGGAAGTAATCCGCACTCTCTTTTGGTCCGGTCAGGATCAGCGGTAGTACCTGATCTTTGTTCGCTGGATTCATCAGGATCCCCAGCAGATACAGCAGCTCTTCTGCTGTCCCTACGCCACCCGGGAAGATGATAATACCGTGGGCGATACGCACGAACGCTTCCAGACGTTTTTCAATGTCCGGCATGATGATCAGTTCGTTTACCAGCGGGTTAGGCGGTTCAGCGGCGATGATTGACGGTTCGGTCATGCCAATAAAGCGGCTGTCTTTGTATCGCTGCTGGGCGTGGCCGACCGCAGCGCCTTTCATTGGCGCTTCCATCGCCCCCGGACCGCAGCCGGTACAGATGTTTAGTTCGCGCAGGCCCAGTTGGGTGCCGACGCGACGGGCGTACAGGTATTCATTCTCGTTGATTGAGTGACCGCCCCAGCAGACGACCATGTTCGGCGCTTCACCAACGTGCAGCGCCCGTGCATTACGCAGGATCGAGAATACGAGGTTGGTAATATGCACCGAGCTTTCGAGATCCAAATGCTGAAAACGACCAGCGTTATGGATCTGGCCATTGACGAACAGAATGTCACGCAGCACGGCAAACAGGTTTGCCTGTAGCGCACGAATAATGCGTCCGTCAACAAACGCATCTTCAGGTGGGTTGATCAGTTCCAGCTTCACGCCCCGTTCGCGGCGCAGTACGTTAATATCGAAACTTTCAAAGCGTGACAGCAGTTCTTTGCTGTTGTCGGTCAAACTGCCGGAGTTCAGAACGGCAAGCGAACAGTTACGAAACAGTTGATACAGGTCGCTGCTGGCCGTGCGTTTAAGCATATCGACTTCCAGCTGCGACAACATGTCCATTGAGCCAAGCGGGCTAATATGTGTAATCAAGTAAACTCCTTATGGGACGCAACACGTCATTCCCTATTGATTACAATAGCCCTGGCTTATGACCTTTCACAACCTTGCGCGCGGAATCCGACACGCAAAATTGAGAAAAAAGATTACTGACGTACCAGACGACCGGTTGCCGGAGTGAAATCGGTGTTGGTGCGCCATGGGTTAATGTCCAGGCCGCCACGTCGCGTGTAGCGTGCGTAGACGCTCAGTTTCTCTGGCTGGCAGAAGCGCAGAATGTCATTGAAAATACGTTCCACGCACTGCTCATGAAATTCATTATGGTGGCGGAAGGAGACCAGATAACGCAGCAGCTTCTCTCTGTCGATTTTCCGTCCACGATACTGAATTTGTATGGAGCCCCAGTCGGGTTGATGGGTAATCAGACAGTTGGATTTCAGCAGGTGGCTGACCAGCGTCTCTTCCACTGCTTTTTCACCGCTCACGGCATTTTCCAGATACGCAGTGCTGAACTGGTAGTTGTCGATGACGATATCCTGATTGTCGATACAGGTCCCATTAAAGTGGGCTATCGGCTGCCCTTCCAGTTCGTCAAGGCGGTACAGCGCCACGCTGACATCACCTTGAGCGCAGGCGCGAAGATCGTTTTCCAGTGTCTGGCGTACCGCGTCCCAGGAATCAAAACGCGTCTGGTTAAAACTGTTCAGGTAAAGCTTAAAGCTTTTCGACTCAATCAGATTTACGCTGGTGTAATCCAGTTCCACGTGACCGACCGCGACTTGCGGTAAGCCGTTGGCATTCAGCCACGACAGTTCATATAGCGTCCAGATATCCGCACCGTGAAAAGGCAAGTTATCGGCCTTTAAATCCAGCGGGTCGCGATTCAGGCTGCGCGGAACGCCCTGCAACAGACTTGCATCGTAATTGTCTCGGTAATCCGTTGATTTACCAAGAGTCAGGCCGTTAAGCGCCTGATGATTTTCATAAGAGGACATGTTTCACCGTCATAAACCAGATACACTATGCGACAAGTGTATCCTGGCTTTTGTGAAGAGAGAAATCAGTGGACGAATTGACAGCGCAGGCGTTGATAGCCTTTACGACGCGTTATTGCGACGCATGGCATGAAAAAAACAACAGTTGGCCGCTCAGCGAAGAGCTGTATGGCGTACCTTCTCCGTGTATCATTTCTTCCACAGACGATGCCGTATTTTGGCGGCCTCAACCATTTGTCGGCGAAAATAACCTCAATGCGGTTGAACGGGCATTTGATATTGTGGTACAACCTGCCGTTCACGCTTTTTACACCACCCAGTTTGCTGGTGATATGCACGCGCAGTTTGCGGATGAAAAGCTCACGCTGCTGCAAACCTGGAGTGAAGATGACTTCAGGCGCGTTCAGGAAAACCTGATTGGTCATCTGGTTACGCAAAAGCGCCTCAAGCTATCACCTACGCTTTTTATTGCCACACAAGATAATGAGCTTGACGTCATTTCGGTGTGCAATCTGTCCGGTGAAGTGTGCAAAGAAACGCTGGGAACCCGTAAACGAACGGTGCTGGCGGCCTCACTTGCGGAATTCCTCACTCAACTTAAGCCAGTTCTGTAATCCAGTTTGCCCTGAATCTTGTGAGAGATCTCTTACAAACCCTGTAGGACATTGCCAGGTGATAAGTAAAGACTTAATGAATTGATAAAATAATAATTTATTATTATTCAATTGGTTAGTGTTTTATTGTCAACTTTCATACGAAAATAATCGTAAGGGTAAGCCTGTAAGCATCTTGTAAGACAAAGCGAAACAGGCGATTCTATATCTGTCGACAAGGAGTCGCACAACGAAGAGAACATCAGGATGATGGCTCTTCGACAGGACACACCAGGACGGTGTTGCAAGGACAGGCTTCAGGACGAAGCAAAGAGGAAGACGCTGGATGCGTTAAAGGACACCTCCAGGATGGAGAATGAGAGCCGGTCAGGATGTTCGGCGGGTCTGGATGGCCAGGATACTTCAGGATGAAGTTTTCACATCGGGGTGATGTGAGCAGGATGCAAAAGTTCAGGATGAACACGGTCGTAAGACCACAGGAAAAGTTGTCACGGATGAGCAGGGAGCACTAAAAGTAGCTGGAATGCTGCGAAACGAACCGGGAGCACTGTTTTTACAGTGCTCCCTTTTTTTATTTCCCTTCACTAGTGCTATTCTTCGCGCCAGATTCTTTCATCATTGAGGTTAATTTCATGACGACTCATGACCGTGTGCGCCAGCAGTTACACGCACTTGAAGCGCTACTGCGTGAACATCATCACTGGCGGATGGATGAGCCAGCAGAGCATCTGTTTACCAGTACGCAGCCTTTTTGTATGGATACCATGGAGCCGGTCGAGTGGCTGCAGTGGGTGTTGATTCCCCGCATGCATACGTTGATTGATAACGCGCAGCCGCTTCCGCAGGCTTTTGCCGTCGCACCGTATTACGAAATGGCGCTGGCAGCCGATCACCCGCAACGCGACATTCTCCTGGCTGCATTGCAGGAGCTGGATGCGCTGTTTACAAGTGATAACGCCTGATGCTGGAAATTCTTTATCAGGACGAATGGCTGGTCGCCGTCAATAAACCTTCGGGCTGGTTGGTTCACCGCAGTTGGCTCGACCGGGATGAGAAAGTGGTGGTGATGCAAACGGTGCGCGACCAAATTGGTCAGCACGTATTTACCGCCCATCGACTCGACAGACCAACCTCCGGCGTGCTGCTGATGGGACTGTCCAGCGAAGCCGGGCGTTTACTGTCCCAGCAGTTTGAACATCATCAAATTCAGAAACGCTATCATGCGATTGTGCGTGGCTGGCTGATGGATGATGCCGTGCTGGATTACCCGCTGGTCGAAGAGCTGGATAAGATTGCCGATAAGTTTGCCCGCGATGATAAAGGCCCGCAGCCTGCTGTCACCCATTATCGTGGCCTGGCAACGGTAGAAATGCCGGTAGCGACCGGGCGTTATCCGACTACCCGTTACGGGCTGGTGGAGCTGGACCCTAAAACCGGTCGCAAGCACCAGCTCAGACGCCATCTGGCGCACTTGCGCCATCCGATTATCGGCGACAGCAAGCATGGTGATTTGCGGCAAAACCGCAGCGCCGCAGAGCATTTCGGTTGCCAGAGATTGATGCTGCATGCCAGCCAGCTTGCGCTGACCCATCCTTTCACCGGCGAACCGCTGGTTATTCGCGCCGGGCTGGATGACGTCTGGATGCAGGCGTTATCACAGTTTGGCTGGCGTGGACTTCTCCCTGAGAATGAAAGGGTTGAGTTCAGCGGGCTGTCAGGTCAGGATGAGCAGATAGATTCTTAAGTCCCAGGAGATTACGGTTATGGCGGAAATTGGAATTTTTGTCGGCACGATGTACGGAAACGCGCTGCTGGTTGCCGAAGAGGCCGAAGCTATTTTGACGGCGCAGGGTCATAAAGCTACGGTGTTCGAAGATCCGGAGCTTAGCGACTGGCAGGCATATCAGGATAAATATGTGCTGGTAGTGACCTCAACGACCGGGCAGGGCGATCTGCCGGATAGCATCGTGCCGCTGTTTCAAGGGATCAAAGATAATCTCGGTTTCCAGCCAAATCTGCATTACGGCGTTATTGCGCTGGGCGACAGTAGCTACGTTAATTTCTGCAATGGCGGCAAACTGTTCGATGCTTTGTTGCAGGAACAAAGCGCCCACCGGGTAGGGGAAATGCTGCTGATTGATGCCAGCGAGCATCCTGAACCGGAAAGTGAATCCAATCCCTGGGTAGAAAACTGGGGAACTTTGCTTAAATAATCTCTCGCCCGGCGGCGATTTGCTTGCACGGGCCTGTAACAAATGATGGACATGGAGAGACCAATCTGATTATCAATAAGGAAAATTTTCTTTAATTTATCTGTATTATAAATACAATCGCATAGTTTTATTTCTAACCCGAATTTATACAAATTAAATTCGGGTTTTTTATTATTTATGATAGCAAAAGCACAAACAAGTAACCCAGTTATCATGCTTTAATAAAAACAGGCTTAAAAAACTGGGTTTTGTGAATGAATTAATGAGATGAATAAATGAGATAAAATGATAATAACGGAAATTATTAAACTAAGGAGGGGAACTTGTTTACTTTGTATAACACTCGGGATTTTAGCCAAAGTGCCAGATTAGAGGACTTTGAAAAAATAGTGTCACCTAAAGAAGGTCTTAGGCTAGCAAGGGTATATTATGAACTTGATAATAAAAATCAGCGCTCAGCTATAGTTGGTCTACCACAGAGAAAATGGAATGTAAACCAATATTCTTCCGTTGCGTATGAAAGCCCCACCAATGGTAGATCTAATCCCATTTATGATGAGATACAACACAAATTATACGTGGGCTGGATAATAGCGATTGATTGTGGTGAGCATTGGTCCTGGGACAGAAATCCTTTTTATTTTGATGAGGACGGAGAGTTAGTTTATGAACCATTTATGCCCGATGTATTCGACAGCATCTTCGAAGAGAGCGTAAGGAGAGCTTATCAGGAAACTCTCGACAGAGAACAGGGGAGAAAAACAAGGCCTACTCGAAAGATTGAGTATGGCGCACCAGGTTATATTGCACCCACACTAAAACCTCTTACCGTAGTACCAGGGCCTTCATGTCCGGTTGAAGAGGATAAACCGCCCCGCGAACCTGTAGATGCGGGATTTTGTGTACTGCCCTATGAGGCCACACCGTCATCTTTTGAATCCAGGTTTTTTATTAATCCTCCGGATGGTACACGTGAGTTATACCACAAGCTCAATCCAGATATAAAAAAACAACCGGGTTCAATTCTGCTTGTAGTTGATCCTGAAATGCAAGATCAGCAACAGATTGAAACATTGCAAAAAGCGCGTGATAGAATTGATAAAGCGCTTGCACCATTAACACTGCCAGAAGCCCGAGTGTTACACGAAAACAGAGCTTCCGTAGATATTTTTTCTTCACAATTATACAGCGATGCTTTAGGACAAAGCGGGGATATCCTGGGTTATATAAAGGATGCCGGTGGGGGGTATTATGAAGAAATAAATAAAACACTCAATGAAATACAGGAGCTTTATAAGAAAACATATAGTGGTAATTCTGGTCGTATTTCTGGAGAGGAGTTTTTTGGTCAACGAGAACGGCTATTTAAAAAATTAGACGGTATTTTGAATAAATTCTCAAAAGAACGGCTAAATTTAAAACAATATGAAGATATAAAGCAGGTATTAGGTTTATCAACCAAATCAATTATGCATAAGTGGGATCAAACAGGAGTAAAAGATATTGAGGGGTATGCAAGCTATATAGAAACATCAGCGAAACTGATAAAAATAATGAGAACAACAGGCTATATAGGTGTTGGTCTTGATTTTGCGAGTTATACCACTAACGTTTATGAGGCTTGCGCAAAAGGACGTGAAAGCGAATGTAGAAAGGCAGCGATAACGGAGTACAGTAAATTCGGCCTCAAACAAACAGCAAGTTTTGCTGGCGGAGCTGCCGGGGGAATTATGGGGAGAGCCGCTTGTACATGGGTTCTGGGATTGATTACATCAGAAGCTGGAGGTATTGGCGCAATTGTATGTCTGGTAAGTGGCATTGCTTCAAGTATTGCAGGAAGTAAATATTCGGAAAAAGTGGGTGAGAAACTAGGTGATAGGTTTGGTGGATTAGTGAATGACGATCTTGATAATCCAGAATTTAAACGATATGACCCAGATTCATTTAATGAAGCAGCAGGTGTCATAATATATGAAAAAGTTTTTAACAGATAATATAGATGTCATTAATATGAGCCTTGGCATAATGCTGGTTATTATAACGTTGATCTTAATATTTATGTCTTATGTGATAAATGATGAGAAGTATAAAAAAATAGTGATATTATACGAGGGGAAATTTGGTCGTCTTCCTATCACTGCAAGTTTGGCGAGAACAGCAAGTTTAATTGGTACTCCCGGTATCTACTTTGCAAAGATAGATTTCATTATGTCTAGTCTGATTTTTCCCTATAATAGGGTTTTTAATAATGATATGAGTATTGAAGCATATCATTTTATTCGTTCCTTACCCAAAGAGTTAACCACGGGGTTTAAAGTTGAAGCGGCGTTCTGGTTTGTTGAATTTATTGTTCTGGCTTTTTTGGTGATCCTTTATTATTTTTTATGAAAAATCTAATGTTAATAGGGACTCCAATAAACTAGAGTCCTTTTTTTATTTCAATTTCCCAAATTCCTGAACAACAATCTCATCATAAGTTGCAGCAGGTAATAACCCACTAAAAAAATTTGAGTTACGTTAGGCGTTGGTCTGCAATCTAAGAGATCAGCTTCCCAAATTGTTAGTCATCATAAGTCGTTGCGCCTTAAACCCAGATGAGTACCGCTGGTTAGATGTTGCCACCACGCGGTAACAAAACGCCCACCAAACGCCAATTTCGTGAAGCATCTTCAATTCCCTTAGGCTTATGCCATAAACAACCTCATTCCCCCCTCGCAATGTTGTGTTTTTGCACGGTGAGGGTCAGTGGCACTCCTTCATATACTTTTCCCGTCAGTTCCCGGAATGGCAGCGAGTCAGAATAAAACGGCCCTGAGCTGTACCAACACTGCCACACACTAACCTCTCATTCTGATCACCCTACAGGTGCTGTACAGAATGAACTGGCGAAAGCCAGGATTCAGGAGTGCAACAATGAGTTCATTAAGTCAGGCGGCGAGCAGCGCGGAAAAACGCACTAACGCTCGCTACTGGATAGTGGTGATGCTGTTTATCGTCACATCCTTCAACTACGGCGATCGCGCCACCTTATCCATTGCCGGTTCGGAGATGGCCAAAGACATTGGTCTGGATGCGGTAGGGATGGGTTATGTATTCTCCGCTTTCTCATGGGCCTATGTTATCGGCCAGATCCCTGGCGGCTGGTTGCTCGACCGCTTTGGTTCAAAGCGCGTTTATTTCTGGTCCATCTTTATTTGGTCCATGTTTACCCTGCTGCAGGGTTTTGTCGATATCTTCAGTGGTTTCGGCATTATTGTTGCGCTGTTTACTCTGCGCTTCCTCGTCGGTTTAGCTGAAGCGCCCTCCTTCCCCGGCAACAGTCGTATTGTGGCGGCGTGGTTCCCGGCACAGGAAAGGGGCACGGCGGTCGCTATCTTTAACTCTGCGCAATACTTTGCCACCGTTATCTTCGCGCCAATCATGGGTTGGCTGACCCATGAAGTGGGCTGGTCGCATGTGTTCTTTTTTATGGGCGGCCTCGGGATCATTATCAGCTTCGTCTGGCTGAAGGTGATTCATGAACCGAACCAGCACCCGGGCGTAAACCAAAAAGAGCTGGAGTACATTGCCGAAGGTGGGGCGCTGATCAACATGGATCAGGCGGCAGCCAAAACTAAAGTGCCGTTTAGCGTGAAGTGGGGGCAAATCAAACAGCTGCTGGGTTCACGGATGATGATCGGGATTTACATCGGCCAATACTGCATTAACGCGCTGACCTACTTCTTTATCACCTGGTTCCCGGTTTATCTGGTGCAGGCTCGCGGTATGTCGATTTTGAAAGCTGGCTTTGTTGCTTCGGTTCCGGCCATTTGCGGATTCGCCGGCGGCGTGCTCGGCGGCATTATTTCCGACTGGTTGATGCGCCGTACCGGTTCGCTGAATATCGCCCGTAAAACGCCAATCGTACTCGGTATGCTGCTGTCGATGGTGATGGTGTTCTGTAACTACGTCAATGTGGAGTGGATGATCATCGGCTTTATGGCGCTGGCCTTCTTCGGCAAAGGTATCGGTGCGCTGGGCTGGGCGGTGATGGCTGATACTGCACCTAAAGAGATCAGCGGTCTGAGCGGCGGTTTGTTCAACATGTTTGGCAACATCTCTGGCATCGTCACGCCAATTGCTATCGGCTACATCGTAGGGACCACCGGCTCGTTTAACGGCGCGTTGATTTACGTCGGGGTACATGCGCTGATTGCGGTGGTGAGCTATCTGGTGCTGGTGGGCGATATTAAACGTATCGAACTGAAACCTGTCACAGGACAATGATGATGACAACACAATCGAGTCCCGTTATTACCGATATGAAGGTCATCCCGGTGGCCGGTCATGACAGCATGCTGCTCAATATTGGTGGGGCGCATAACGCATACTTTACTCGTAATATCGTGGCGCTCACCGATAACGCCGGAAATACCGGTGTCGGTGAAGCGCCAGGTGGCGAAGTGATTTATCAGACGCTGGTGGATGCGATTCCACAGGTGTTGGGCCAGGAAGTCGCGCGCCTTAATAAGGTGGTGCAGCAGGTGCATAAAGGCAACCAGGCCGCTGATTTTGACACTTTTGGCAAAGGCGCCTGGACCTTTGAACTGCGGGTCAATGCGGTAGCGGCGCTGGAAGCCGCATTGCTCGACCTGTTGGGTAAGGCGCTGAACGTGCCGGTTTGTGAACTGTTAGGGCCGGGCAAGCAGCGCGATGCGGTCACCGTACTCGGCTATCTGTTCTACGTGGGCGATCGCACAAAGACCGATTTACCGTATCTGGAAAGCACGCCGGGAAACCATGAGTGGTATCACCTGCGTCATCAGCAGGCGATGAACAGTGAGGCGGTGGTACGTCTGGCTCAGGCTTCGCAGGATCGCTACGGCTTTAAAGATTTCAAACTCAAGGGCGGTGTACTGCCTGGCGAACAGGAAATCGACACCGCTCGCGCGCTGAAAAAATGCTTCCCGGATGCACGTATTACGGTTGATCCCAACGGTGCCTGGCTGCTGGATGAAGCCATCTCCCTGTGTAAAGGGCTGAACGATGTTCTGACCTACGCCGAAGATCCATGTGGCGCTGAACAGGGTTTTTCTGGCCGCGAAGTGATGGCCGAGTTCCGCCGTGCAACCGGTCTGCCGGTAGCAACGAACATGATAGCCACCAACTGGCGTGAAATGGGCCATGCGGTGATGCTGAACTCAGTAGATATTCCGCTGGCCGATCCGCACTTCTGGACCCTTTCTGGCGCGGTACGCGTGGCACAGTTATGCGATGACTGGGGCCTGACCTGGGGCTGCCATTCTAACAATCATTTTGATATTTCCCTGGCAATGTTTACCCACGTCGGCGCTGCTGCACCGGGTAATCCAACGGCTATCGATACCCACTGGATCTGGCAGGAGGGCGATTGCCGCCTGACCAAAAATCCGCTGGAGATTAAAAACGGAAAAATTGCGGTACCCGATGCGCCCGGTCTGGGCGTGGAACTGGATTGGGATCAGGTACAGAAAGCGCATGAAGCCTATAAGGCGCTGCCCGGCGGCGCACGTAATGACGCAGGCCCAATGCAGTATCTGATCCCCGGATGGACTTTTGACCGTAAACGTCCCGTTTTCGGCCGCCACTAATTTTGAATAAGGACTTAATTATGAGCGCACAATTTTCTACCCCATTGGTTACCTCTATGCAGGTTATTCCGGTTGCGGGTCATGACAGCATGCTGATGAACCTGAGCGGCGCACATGCTCCGTTCTTCACGCGCAATATTGTGATTATTAAAGATAACTCCGGTCATACCGGTGTGGGTGAAATTCCCGGCGGCGAAAAAATCCGCAAAACGCTGGAGGATGCGATCCCGCTGGTGGTAGGTAAAACGTTAGGTGAATACAAAAACGTGCTGAATGCGGTACGTAATACTTTTGCCGATCGTGATGCGGGCGGCCGCGGTTTGCAGACCTTCGATTTACGTACCACTATTCATGTGGTTACTGGGATCGAAGCGGCGATGTTGGATCTGTTAGGTCAGCATCTGGGCGTAAACGTCGCCTCTTTACTGGGTGATGGCCAGCAGCGTAGCGAAGTTGAAATGTTGGGTTACCTGTTCTTCGTGGGTAACCGTAAGGCAACGCCGCTGCCGTACCAGAGTCAGCCGGATGAGAAATGCGACTGGTATCGTCTGCGTCATGAAGAAGCGATGACCCCGGATGCGGTAGTGCGCCTGGCGGAAGCCGCATATGAGAAGTATGGTTTTAATGATTTTAAACTGAAAGGCGGCGTGCTGGCCGGGGAAGAGGAAGCAGAATCTATCGTTGCGCTGGCGAAGCGCTTCCCGCAGGCTCGCGTCACGCTGGATCCGAACGGCGCGTGGTCGCTAAATGAAGCGATTAAGATCGGCAAATATCTGAAGGGTTCTCTGGCCTATGCGGAAGATCCGTGCGGTGCCGAGCAGGGCTTCTCAGGTCGTGAAGTGATGGCGGAATTCCGTCGCGCCACCGGTCTGCCGACCGCCACCAACATGATCGCCACCGACTGGCGTCAGATGGGGCATACGCTGTCGTTGCAGTCTGTTGATATCCCACTGGCGGACCCGCACTTCTGGACCATGCAGGGTTCTGTCCGTGTGGCGCAGATGTGCCATGAGTTCGGGCTGACCTGGGGATCGCACTCTAACAACCACTTTGATATTTCGCTGGCGATGTTTACGCATGTTGCGGCGGCGGCTCCGGGTAAAATAACCGCTATCGATACCCACTGGATCTGGCAGGAAGGCAATCAGCGCTTGACCAAAGAGCCGTTTGAAATCAAAGGCGGCATGGTGCAGGTTCCGGCAAAACCGGGTCTGGGCGTGGAGCTGGATATGGATCAGGTCATGAAAGCGCATGAACTGTACCAGCAACATGGACTGGGTGCGCGTGATGATGCGATGGGTATGCAGTATCTTATCCCGAACTGGACGTTTGATAATAAGCGTCCGTGCATGGTTCGCTAAGTGATCCAGGACCGCTCCTATAGAGTGAGCGGTTTTGCTCCTGGTGTATGCTTAACATAGTCAACATGCGTAAGGATGCTTTATGAAAATAGTAATCGCACCAGATTCCTATAAGGAAAGTTTGAGTGCGCTTGAGGTGGCAACGGCTATAGAGCAGGGGTTTCGTGAGATCTGGCCCGATGCGGATTACGTGAAGATTCCGGTTGCAGATGGCGGTGAAGGAACGGTCGAAGCGATGGTTGCCGCAACGCAAGGTCACCTTGTGCATGTTGATGTTACCGGCCCTTTGGGCAACACAATTCAGGCATTTTATGGTTTATCCGGTGATGAGCGCTCGGCGTTTATCGAAATGGCGGCCGCCAGCGGACTGGAACAGGTTCCTGCGGGATTACGCGATCCGCTGAAAACGACATCCTGGGGAACCGGGGAGTTAATCCGTCATGCGTTGGACGCAGGCGTTGAGCATATCATCATTGGAATTGGCGGAAGCGCCACCAATGATGGCGGTGCCGGGATGGTGCAAGCGCTGGGAGCAAAATTGCTGGATGCGCAAAATAACGATATTGCCCATGGCGGGGCTGGCCTCGAATCGCTCGCCCGAATTGATATTTCTCATTTAGACCAGCGACTTGCCGCGTGTCGTATTGAAGTAGCCTGCGATGTGACCAACCCGTTGACTGGAAAAGAGGGCGCTTCTGCGGTTTTTGGCCCGCAAAAAGGGGCGACGCCGGAGATGATTACCCGCCTGGATCGGGCACTCACGCACTATGCGCAACTCATTGTTCGCGATCTGGACGTCAACGTGCTGGATCTGGCCGGCGGTGGCGCTGCTGGTGGTATGGGGGCGGCACTCTATGCGTTTTGCGGCGCACAGCTACGCTGCGGTATTGAGATAGTGACCGATGCGTTACACCTCGACGCCTGCGTTGAGGATGCGGATTTGGTGGTGACGGGTGAAGGGCGAATCGACAGCCAGACTATTCACGGTAAGGTTCCGGTTGGCGTGGCGAAAGTCGCAAAGCGTTACAACAAACCGGTTATTGGCATTGCCGGTAGCCTGACGGCGGATGTCGGTGTGGTCCATGAGCATGGGCTGGATGCGGTTTTCAGCGTCATCTACTCCATTTGTACCCTGGATGAGGCGCTGAAGAACGCGAGCGACAACGTACGAATGACGGCGCGAAACGTAGCCGCAACGCTTAAAGCAGGGCAGCAATTACGCTGAGTTGTTAGCCGCATTCGGCGATGTGCCCGATGCGCGACGCTTATCGGGCCTACGGTAAACAGCGAAACCTGTAGGCCGGAGAAGGCGTTTACTGACCGATGCACGACGCTTATCGGCTCTACGGTAAACAGTGAAACCTGTAGGCCGGATAAGGCGTTTACGCCGCATCCGGCGAATATTACCCTAACAACTTCTTCGCTTCGCGTGCAACGTTGTCCATCTCATCCAGAAGCTCTAAAAACTCAGGTTCCAGCTCTTCTTCTTTGGTTCCACTGCGTAGCTGTTGTTCAATGAGCTGACACAGGTTTTTCATGCGGGGGACACCACTATAACCACAACTGCCGTGCAGCTTGTGAATCATATCCACTAGCCCTTCGGGGTTCTCTCCGACCAGTTGCTCTTCGATTTTGTTACGCACCTCAGGCAGAAAATCGATCAGCATTTGCAGCATATCCCGCGCCAAATCGTTCTTACCCGCGGCTTGCCTTAATGCCAGTTGCCAGTCGAGCGTCGTGTTCGGATTGACGACTGGCTCAAGAGGTTCTGCGGTGAGTGCCCGCAGCGATGTGCTTGTACCCGGTTTGTAACGTAACAGCAGATTATGTAGCTTATCTTCCTCGATAGGCTTCGCCAGGTAATCGTTCATCCCGGCGCTGAGCAGCTTCTCTTTCTGCCCGGCCATCGCGTGTGCGGTGACCGCAATGACAGGTGTCTGCTGTTGATGAGGAAGCTGGTGGATAAGTTCACAAGCGCGAATGCCGTCCATATCAGGCATCTGAATATCCATCAGGATCAGATCAAATTGCATTTGTCTGGCGCGATCCACCGCCTGATGCCCGCTGTCGCAGAGCACGACGTGCTGTACCTTATCTTCCAGCAATGCGCCAATCAGCTTGAGGTTCGCCGGGTTGTCGTCTACCGCCATGACGGTCATCGCGATTTTGCTCTCGTCTAACAGCAGCGGATCCGCGCTGTGGTTCAGCTGACAATACTCTGTCAGCGCAGGCAGTAAGCGGGTTGAGGTGAGAGGTTTCAACAGACACGCCGCCGCGCCGCCCTGTTTTAACTTCTCGGCGTTAATCTGCGCATGGCAAGGGAGGGCCAGTAACAAAAAGTCGGTCATCGCCGCAGCGCTTGCCAGCCGCTCATGCTGCATGGTGAGCGGTTCGCGTAAAGTGACCGGAATGCCGAGCAGCAGAATATCGTAGTGATCCTTCGGCAGCCCGGAGAATGAAGGGCTGTAAATCACCTCCAGCGGCGTTTCACTCAAGATATCTAACGTGCACTGTGCGGCAGTGGCGTTCGGTTCGACGTAGGCCAGTCGTTTACCGGCCAGGCAGAGCGTGGTTGAGCGGTCAACAAGAACGTTAGGGTTGAGATCGAGGCTGATATGGAACCAGAACGTGGAACCCCGGTTCGGCTGGCTGTGGAAGGAGATATCCCCGCCCATTTCGTTGACCAGTTTTTGCGTAATGACCAGGCCCAGCCCGGTACCGCCGTGGCGGCGGGAAATACTGGCATCCGCCTGGCGGAAGGCCTGGAACAGACGGGATTGATCGCGCTCAGGAATACCGATCCCGGTATCGCGGATTTGTACTTCAATTTGCACTTTCGTGTTACTAAGGGCTCGCTTCTCGACCAGGATGTCGATGTTGCCGCCTTCGGTAAATTTGATGGCATTGCCGACCAGATTGGTGATCACCTGCTGTAAACGCAACGGGTCACCGATGACGTTGTCCGGTACGTCATTCTTAATATTCAGCGTCAGCTCAAGCCCTTTATCATGGGATGAATGTGCTAACAGCGTAACGACGTCATCCAGCGTGCTGCGCAGTGGGAATGGAATGCTTTCCAGAATCAGCTTGCCCGCCTCAAGTTTGGAGAAGTCGAGTACATCATTGATGATGGCTAACAGATTGTTGGCCGAGCGTTCAATGGTATTCAGATGATCGCGCTGTGTGGTGTTGAGTTCGGTTTTTAGCGTCAGACGGGTGAAGCCAATCACGCCATTCAGCGGTGTTCGCAGCTCGTGGGACATGTTTGCCAGAAACTCAGACTTAATACGTGCCGCTTCCTGGGCGCGTTTCTTCGCCAGATCCAGCTCGACGTTCTGGATTTCCATCTGCTCCAGCGTTTCGCGCAGGTCAGAGGTGGCCTGATCGATGTTGTGCTGCATCTCTTCATGGTAAGCCGCGAGAGACATTGCCATCGAGTTGATGCCATTTTTAAGCATATCCAGCTCGCCCAGCATGAAACCTTCCACGCGGCTGTCGAGCTGTCCTCTACGTATTCGGTCAACGGTATTCACCATATTGCGAATCGGGCCGGTCACGTCGCGCATAAGACGCCAGCCGAAAATTAACGCGATACCAATACAAAACAGCATCATTACGCTGGAGATAAAGATCTCTTTGTACTGCTGCAATCGTACGGACTTAAGGTCCAGCTCAAGCGCCACATACCCCAGCATATTTTTGGTGTTTTTGGCGTCGCTTACGGCGGATTCATCCGGTGAATAGCTTTCCGATATAATAGGGGTTCGCAGGATCATGATATCCCCGTGCCGGGTGACGCTCAGCTTACGGGGAAACGGTGAACCGGTCGCCAACTGCATTTCAGACGGATCGAGATGAAAATTAGAGGTGACGAACAGTCGGTTATTTTCGTCATAAACAGAAATTGCCCGCACGATATCGGAATGGCGACGATGCAGCACGCTGATAAGCTGGCCGATGGATTCCCTGTTTTGCAGGTTCATGCCATATTCGCTGGAGACCGCGAGTGGTTCAATGATGCTGGCACCAGCATCTTCCAGTTGACGCTGCAAGTCGTTATAGCGATGCACAACAAAAAAGATACTGAGCAACAAACCTATCAGGACGGTCGGGGCCAGGATCAGAATCATCATGCGTGCGCGCAGGCTGTAGTTGGTCATGGAGTTCCGTTATGGGACAATTAGGGTCACACTGTTAAATAGAGAAATATCTCGTCGATGGCGCAATTCTACTCTGCAAAACGACGCGTGACGACGCGTCAGATCATAACCGTTACCGTCAATGACCTCGATCCTTTTGGTCAGGGCGTCGCTCGCCATAACGGAAAGGCGTTGTTTATACCGGAATTGCTACCCCAGGAAAGCGCCGAGGTGGTGATTACCGAAGATAAAAAACAGTTTGCCCGCGCGCAAGTAAAACGACGTTTAAACGACAGCCCACAGCGTGAAGTGCCACGTTGCCCGCATTTTGGCGTGTGCGGCGGTTGCCAGCAGCAGCATGCCAGCATCTCATTGCAGCAGCGTAGCAAAAGCGCGGCGTTGTCGCGTTTAATGAAATGTGAGGTGTCGGATGTTATAGCTGATGCCCCGTGGGGCTATCGTCGTCGCGCACGTTTGAGCCTGAACTATCGGCCAAAAGAACAAAAATTGCAGATGGGGTTTCGCAAATCCGGTTCCAGCGACATTATCGATGTCAAACAATGCCCTATTTTGGTGCCCCAGCTTGAGGCGTTATTGCCCCATCTCAGAGCGTGTCTGGAAAGTCTGCAAGGGTTACGCCATCTAGGCCATGTTGAGCTGGTACAGGCGGGAAGCGGAACCCTGATGATTTTGCGCCACACGGCGCCATTGAGTGCTGCGGATAAAGAAAAACTGGAATGCTTTTCGCATTCTCAGGGGCTGTCTTTGTTTCTGGCCCCGCAAAGCGAGATACTGGAATCAATATCAGAAGAATCGCCCTGGTATGATTCAAATGGACTACGGTTAACCTTCAGCCCGCGCGATTTTATTCAGGTCAATGAAGGGGTAAACCAACAAATGGTCGCCCGTGCGCTGGAATGGCTCGATGTACAACCTGAAGATCGTGTACTCGATTTGTTCTGTGGCATGGGCAATTTTACCCTACCGCTGGCAACTCGGGCAGCAAGCGTGGTTGGTGTGGAAGGGGTTCCTGCGTTGGTGGAAAAAGGCCGAGAAAACGCGCTGAATAACGGATTACACAATGTGACATTCTTTCATGAAAACCTTGAGGAAGATGTTACCCGACAGCCGTGGGCGAAAAACGGATTCGACAAAGTATTGCTCGATCCTGCGCGTGCGGGGGCTGCAGGTGTGATGCAACATATTATAAAATTAGAACCTATACGCGTTGTTTATGTATCCTGTAACCCAGCAACGCTGGCTCGTGACAGCGATGCTTTGCTCAACGCTGGATACGCCATACGGCGACTGGCGATGCTCGATATGTTTCCGCACACTGGACACCTGGAATCAATGGTCCTGTTTGAGCGTTTGTAATGAATTTTGTACCCATTGGATTTCGGGTTGTAATGCAGCATGAAAGACAATGGGTAGGGCTTGTCGACTTCGACAGGCCTGGCCCCTTAAGGAGAGGACAATGGTTGCGGTAAGAAGTGCACATATAAATAAAGCTGGTGAGTTTGATCCAAAGAAATGGATCGCGAGTCTGGGGATCTCCAGCCAGCAGTCGTGTGAACGCTTAGCCGAAACCTGGGCGTACTGCCTCCAGCAGACACAGGGGCATCCGGATGCGGATCTGCTGCTGTGGCGTGGCGTGGAGATGGTAGAAATTCTCTCTATGTTGAGCATGGATATCGACACGCTGCGTGCAGCAATGCTGTTCCCTCTGGCTGATGCCAACGTGGTCAGTGAAGACATCCTGCGCGAGAGCGTGGGCAAATCTATTGTTCATCTTATCCACGGTGTGCGTGATATGGCGGCGATACGCCAGCTTAAAGCCACGCATACCGATTCAGTTTCTTCCGAGCAGGTCGATAACGTCCGCCGCATGCTGCTGGCAATGGTAGATGACTTCCGCTGTGTGGTCATCAAGCTGGCAGAGCGGATTGCCCATCTGCGTGAAGTGAAAGACGCGCCGGAAGATGAACGCGTTCTGGCGGCAAAAGAGTGCACCAATATTTATGCGCCGCTGGCCAACCGTTTGGGAATCGGGCAATTAAAATGGGAGCTGGAAGATTATTGCTTCCGTTATCTGCACCCGGCTGAATACAAACGCATAGCCAAGCTGCTGCATGAACGACGTATCGACAGGGAACATTACATTGATGAGTTCGTCGGTCATTTGCGCTCAGAGATGAAAACGGAAGGCGTCAAAGCTGAAGTGTACGGACGTCCGAAGCATATCTACAGCATCTGGCGCAAAATGCAGAAAAAGCAGTTAGCCTTCGATGAACTGTTCGATGTACGCGCAGTGCGTATCGTGGCAGAGCGTTTACAGGACTGCTATGCCGCACTCGGGATAGTACATACTCACTATCGCCATCTGCCGGATGAGTTCGATGATTACGTTGCTAACCCGAAACCCAACGGCTATCAGTCAATCCATACGGTTGTGCTGGGGCCGGGCGGGAAAACCATTGAAATTCAGATCCGTACCAAACAGATGCACGAAGATGCCGAACTTGGCGTTGCGGCACACTGGAAGTACAAAGAGGGCACTGCTTCAGGCGCGGCGCGTTCTGGCCATGAAGATCGCATTGCGTGGCTGCGTAAGCTGATTGCCTGGCAGGAAGAGATGGCGGACTCCGGTGAAATGCTGGATGAAGTTCGTAGCCAGGTCTTTGATGACCGCGTGTACGTCTTTACGCCAAAAGGCGACGTTGTGGACCTACCAGCAGGCTCCACGCCGCTCGATTTTGCTTACCACATTCATAGCGATGTGGGGCATCGATGCATTGGCGCGAAAATTGGTGGGCGCATTGTACCGTTTACCTACCAGCTGCAGATGGGCGATCAAATTGAAATTATCACCCAGAAACAGCCAAACCCAAGCCGCGACTGGTTGAACCCTAACCTTGGCTACGTAACCACCAGTCGTGGGCGTTCGAAGATCCACGCCTGGTTCCGTAAACAGGACCGCGATAAGAACATCCTTGCAGGTCGCCAGATCCTCGACGATGAGCTGGCGCATTTAGGCATCAGCCTGAAAGAGGCGGAAAAACACCTGCTACCGCGCTACAGCTTCAATGAGCTGGACGAGTTGCTGGCGGCGATTGGTGGGGGAGACATCCGCCTCAACCAAATGGTGAACTTCCTGCAGGCGCAGTTTAATAAGCCAAGCGCTGCCGAACAGGATGCCGCCGCACTGAAACAGCTTCAGCAGAAAACGCAGGTACCGCAGAGTCGTCGTAAAGACGACGGTCGTGTGGTGGTGGAAGGGGTAGGTAACCTGATGCACCACATCGCCCGCTGCTGCCAGCCGATTCCAGGCGATGAGATTGTCGGGTTTATTACCCAGGGACGCGGTATTTCCGTGCACCGGGCGGATTGTGAACAGCTGGCTGAGCTGCGCTCCCATGCGCCGGAACGTATTGTTGATGCGGTCTGGGGCGAAAGCTACTCGGCAGGGTATTCGCTGGTGGTTCGCGTCCAGGCCAACGATCGCAGCGGCTTGTTACGTGATATCACCACGATCCTCGCCAACGAGAAGGTGAACGTGCTGGGAGTTGCCAGCCGAAGTGATACCAAACAACAGCTGGCCACCATCGATATGACCATCGAAATTTATAACCTGCAGGTGCTCGGGCGCGTGCTCGGCAAGCTGAACCAGGTACCGGATGTGATCGACGCACGTCGCTTGCACGGTAATTAATGATTTTGTAGGCCGGATAACCTTGTAGGCCTGATAAGACGCGTTAGCGTTGCCATCAGGCATTGCTATGTTGCTGGGTGTCGGTTGTCGCGTTATCCGGTCTACTATATTGAAATTTCAGGACATTCCAATGAATCAAATCGACCGACTGCTCGGTATTATGCAGCGCCTGCGCGACCCGGAAAACGGCTGTCCGTGGGACAAAGAGCAGACATTCTCCACTATTGCTCCTTACACTCTCGAAGAAACCTATGAAGTGCTGGACGCGATTGCGCGTGAAGACTTTGACGACCTGCGCGGAGAGCTGGGCGACCTGCTGTTCCAGGTGGTGTTTTACGCCCAGATGGCGCAGGAAGAAGGACGCTTCAACTTTGATGATATTTGTGCTGCGATAAGCGATAAGCTTGAACGCCGTCATCCACATGTTTTTGCTGATGTTTCTGCCAGTAACAGTACTGAGGTTTTGACCCGCTGGGAAAAAATCAAAAGTGAAGAACGTGCCCAGAAGGCACAGCATTCCGCACTCGACGATATTCCCCGCAGTTTACCGGCATTAATGCGCGCCCAAAAAATCCAGAAACGCTGCTCAAATGTTGGCTTCGACTGGAAAACATTAGGACCGGTTGTCGACAAGGTTTACGAAGAG
Source organism: Citrobacter sp. Cpo142 (assembly GCF_030332425.1). NCBI lineage: Bacteria > Pseudomonadati > Pseudomonadota > Gammaproteobacteria > Enterobacterales > Enterobacteriaceae > Citrobacter > Citrobacter sp. Cpo142. The sequence goes on along the minus strand of NZ_JAOWHW010000115.1, from coordinate 36,408 downwards.
ATCGACGAAGTCATGTTTGAGGCTAAGCAGGCTGTTGTCGACCAGGCTAAACTGGAGGAGGAAATGGGCGATCTGCTGTTTGCTACGGTCAATATGGCCCGGCATTTAGGCACTAAAGCAGAGACCGCATTGCAGAAAGCGAACGAGAAGTTTGAGCGGCGTTTTCGTGAAGTTGAGCGAATTGTGGCTTCGCGCGGTCTGGAAATGACTGGTGTTGATCTGGAAACTATGGAAGAAGTCTGGCAACAGGTAAAACGGCAGGAAATTGATCTCTAAGGGATTTCGTCGGTCAAGGGCGATTTGTGTGATTTTTTAAATAACAAGCGCTTGATTTACGTCAAAAACATTTACCCCAAAGGGGCTATTTTCTCACTCCCGATGTTAATGTGAGCCTGGTGAAGAGGAGGAATAATGAAAGTTTGTGGCGCTCGTCATGTTCGGGTATACTACTTTCCCGTCTTGGTAATTCCATCGTTTCACCCTAACTTCTCAGGTCCAGCATGACAACGAACTATATTTTTGTGACCGGCGGGGTCGTATCCTCTCTGGGAAAAGGCATTGCCGCAGCCTCCCTGGCAGCTATTCTTGAAGCCCGTGGCCTCAATGTAACCATGATGAAACTGGATCCGTACATCAACGTCGATCCAGGTACTATGAGCCCAATCCAACACGGGGAAGTGTTCGTTACCGAAGACGGCGCTGAAACCGACCTGGACCTGGGTCACTATGAGCGTTTCATTCGTACCAAAATGAGCCGCCGTAACAACTTCACCACCGGTCGTATCTACTCCGACGTTCTGCGTAAAGAACGCCGTGGCGACTACCTGGGCGCAACAGTTCAGGTTATCCCGCACATCACGAATGCCATTAAAGAGCGCGTTCTGGAAGGCGGTGAAGGTCATGATGTTGTTCTGGTCGAAATCGGCGGAACCGTTGGGGATATCGAATCTCTGCCGTTCCTTGAAGCGATTCGCCAGATGGCCGTAGAAATTGGCCGTGAGCACACGCTGTTTATGCATCTGACGCTGGTTCCGTACATGGCGGCGGCAGGTGAAGTCAAAACTAAACCGACTCAGCACTCTGTAAAAGAGCTGCTTTCTATCGGTATTCAGCCAGATATCCTGATTTGCCGCTCCGATCGCGCAGTTCCGGCTAATGAACGTGCAAAAATTGCATTGTTCTGTAACGTTCCGGAAAAAGCGGTGATTTCTCTGAAAGATGTCGATTCCATCTATAAAATCCCGGGCCTGTTGAAATCTCAGGGCCTTGACGATTATATTTGTAAACGATTCAGCTTGAACTGTCCGGAAGCTAATCTGTCAGAATGGGAACAGGTTATCTACGAAGAAGCGAATCCGGCAGGCGAAGTGACTATCGGTATGGTCGGCAAGTACATTGAACTGCCGGATGCCTATAAGTCAGTTATCGAAGCGCTGAAGCACGGTGGTCTGAAGAATCGTGTCACCGTCAACATCAAGCTGATCGATTCGCAAGATGTCGAAACGCGTGGCGTTGAGATCCTGAAAGGTCTTGATGCAATCCTGATCCCTGGCGGCTTCGGCTACCGCGGTGTTGAAGGTAAAATCGCGACGGCGCGTTTTGCGCGTGAGAACAATATTCCTTATCTGGGCATTTGCCTGGGTATGCAGGTTGCGTTGATTGAGTTTGCACGTAACGTAGTGGGTATGGACAACGCCAACTCCACGGAATTTGTGCCAGACTGTAAGTACCCGGTGGTGGCCCTGATTACCGAATGGCGCGATGAAGACGGCAACGTCGAAGTCCGTACAGAGAAGAGCGATCTGGGCGGCACAATGCGCCTTGGCGCGCAGCAGTGTCAGTTGAGCGACGATAGCCTGGTTCGTCAACTGTACGGCGCGCCGACAATTGTTGAACGCCATCGCCACCGTTATGAAGTCAACAATATGCTGTTGAAACAGATTGAAGCTGCGGGTCTGCGTATTGCAGGCCGTTCCGGTGATGATCAGTTGGTCGAGATCATTGAGGTACCGAATCATCCGTGGTTCGTGGCCTGTCAGTTCCACCCGGAATTTACTTCCACGCCACGTGATGGGCACCCGCTGTTTGCCGGCTTTGTGAAAGCCGCCAGTGAACATCAGAAGCGTCAGGCGAAGTAAGAAGTAAATAAGTTAGAACGGCAATGCACCCATTAGGGTGCATTGTTTGTCTGGAGTTTTAGTTTAACTTGTACTGAGGAAAATCTAATGTCCAAAATCGTTAAAATCATCGGTCGTGAAATCATCGACTCCCGTGGTAACCCGACTGTTGAAGCCGAAGTACACCTGGAAGGTGGTTTCGTTGGTATGGCAGCAGCTCCGTCAGGTGCTTCTACTGGTTCCCGCGAAGCACTGGAACTGCGCGATGGCGACAAATCTCGTTTCATGGGTAAAGGCGTACTGAAAGCTGTTGCAGCTGTTAACGGCCCAATTGCTCAGGCTCTGCTGGGTAAAGATGCTAAAGATCAGGCTGGCATCGACAAGATCATGATCGATCTGGACGGTACTGAAAACAAATCCAACTTCGGTGCAAACGCCATCCTGGCTGTGTCCCTGGCGAACGCCAAAGCAGCAGCAGCTGCAAAAGGCCTGCCGCTGTATGCACACATCGCTGAACTGAACGGTACTCCGGGTAAATACTCCATGCCGGTTCCGATGATGAACATCATCAACGGTGGTGAGCACGCTGACAACAACGTCGACATCCAGGAATTCATGATTCAGCCGGTTGGCGCTAAGACTCTGAAAGAAGCCGTTCGTATGGGTTCTGAAGTGTTCCACAACCTGGCTAAAGTTCTGAAAGCTAAAGGTATGAACACTGCAGTTGGTGACGAAGGTGGCTACGCGCCGAACCTGGGTTCCAACGCTGAAGCTCTGGCTGTAATCGCTGAAGCGGTTAAAGCAGCTGGCTACGAGCTGGGCAAAGACATCACCCTGGCGATGGACTGTGCAGCTTCTGAATTCTACAAAGACGGTAAATACGTTCTGGCTGGCGAAGGCAACAAAGCATTCACCTCCGAAGAATTCACTCACTTCCTGGAAGAACTGACCAAACAGTACCCGATCGTGTCCATCGAAGATGGTCTGGACGAGTCTGACTGGGACGGTTTCGCATACCAGACTAAAGTACTGGGCGACAAAATCCAGCTGGTTGGTGACGATCTGTTCGTAACTAACACCAAGATCCTGAAAGAAGGCATCGAAAAAGGCATCGTTAACTCCATCCTGATCAAATTCAACCAGATCGGTTCTCTGACCGAAACTCTGGCTGCGATCAAAATGGCGAAAGACGCTGGCTACACCGCTGTCATCTCTCACCGTTCTGGCGAAACTGAAGACGCTACCATCGCTGACCTGGCTGTTGGTACCGCTGCAGGCCAGATCAAAACTGGTTCTATGAGCCGTTCTGACCGCGTTGCTAAGTACAACCAGCTGATTCGTATCGAAGAAGCTCTGGGTGAACAAGCACCGTACAACGGTCGTAAAGAGATCAAAGGTCAGGCGTAATCCTGTTCTTTAACTCTTAACGTAAAAACCCGCTGCGGCGGGTTTTTTTATGCCCTTAAAGCAGTAGAGGAAGGGTTGCGCTGGCGGTTTTCTGGCTCACATCACTGTACTTTTCATCCAGAGCAATCAGCGACGTAGTCAGTAGTTCTACCAACAGCATCACTCCCACCTTGGCGTTTAGCGCGCCAGCACTCAACGGACCTTCTGGTTTGGCTGCGACCAGTTGAATATCGCTCAGCGAAGCCAACGGGCTGCGCGGCGTATTACTTAACGCCAGTACGCGCACGCCTTGCTTACGCGCCAGTTTAACGACATGCAGTAGATCGCGCGTCGAACCTGAACTGGAAATCGCTACCACCAGCGTGTCTTTGTTAAGCGTTGTGGCGTTCATGGCTGCACGATGCATGTCACTGAACAATTGTGCAGGTTTGCCGAGGCGCAGGAGTTTGTAATGTAAATACTCCCCCAGAATAGCGCTGGCCGCTACGCCATAAATCTGTACCGACTGGGCCTGATGCAGTGCCAAAGCGGCGGATTCCAGTAATGTCCTGTCGAGTAATTTTGCTGTGTCCTGCAACGCTTGTACGGATTCATTGACCACATTGTCAATTTCATCCCCGCTGTGCTCTACCGGCTGTCCTTGCTGGAGATCGAGTGCCAGCGCCATTTTGAATTCGTTATAACCCTTACACCCAAGTGCGCGGCACAGACGTGTGACGCTCGCCTCGCTGGTGTCGCTTTCACGCGCCAGTTCGGTAATCGTCAGGTAGACAACTTTTGCCGGATCGCTGAGCACAAACTCTCCCAGCTTCTGCTGTGTTCGGCTATATCCGTCAACGCCCTGGCGCAATCTCAGCAGCAGGTTTTCATTTTCTGACATGCAAAATCCTTAATGCGTTTCTCTGTTGATAGTGTGGCGGAAAGCAGGGGAGAGATGCCAGTCATTTTAAAAAAGTATGATCGGCTTCCTGGATTTTGATGATAATTTTCATTATCTATATTAAATGTGATAATAATTTTCATCATTAATCGGAGAGATGAAAAAATGATGCAAATGTTTAGCGGCGCTTCATCGGGCGCATGGTTCGAAAAGGCACAGCGGTTCGGCAAATCGTTCATGCTGCCGATTGCGGTACTGCCTGCTGCGGGGCTGTTGTTAGGGATTGGCGGCGCGCTGTCGAATCCAAACACATTGACTGCTTATCCATTTTTGGACGTTGACTGGTTACAGGCAATTTTCACGATCATGACCAGCGCAGGTTCTATTGTGTTTGCCAACCTGTCGGTGCTTTTTGCGGTAGGTGTCGCAGTAGGACTGGCGAAAACGGATAAAGGTACCGCCGGGCTTGCGGCATTGCTGGCATTTCTGGTGATGAACGCCACCATCAACGCTTTATTGACGCTCAACGGAACGCTGGCGCACGAGAATCCCGGTGCCGTAGGCCAGGGGATGACGCTGGGTATTCAGACACTGGAAACGGGTGTGTTCGGTGGGGTGGTGATTGGGCTTGTCACCTGCGCGCTGCATAGCCGTTTCAATAAAGTCTCATTACCTCAGTTCCTTGGTTTCTTCAGCGGTTCGCGCTTTGTACCGATTATTAGCTCCCTTGCCGCGATTGTCGTGGGTGCGGTCATGACGGTGGTTTGGCCGCATTTCCAGAAACTCATTTTTGGACTGGGTGGTCTGGTGGATGCGACAGGCTATCTGGGGACGCTGTTGTATGGCTTCATCCTGCGTATGCTTGGCCCACTGGGTTTACACCATATCTTTTATTTGCCGTTCTGGACGACAGCGCTTGGCGGAAGTGAAATCGTCAACGGCCAGTTAGTTGAAGGTACTCAGCGTATTTTCTTCGCGCAACTTGCCGATCCGAATACGCAGCAGTTCTATGCGGGCACCTCGCGCTTTATGTCCGGGCGCTTCATCACCATGATGTTTGGCCTGCTTGGCGCATGTCTGGCGATGTACCACACCGCCAGGCCTGAGAACAGAAAACTTGTCGCTGGTCTGCTGTTGTCAGCGGCCCTGACCTCTTTCCTGACAGGTATCACTGAGCCTATCGAGTTCTCCTTCCTGTTTGTCGCACCCGTGTTATACGTCATTCACGCCTTCTTCGATGGTCTGGCGTTTATGATGGCGCATATTTTACATATCACCATCGGGCAAACCTTTTCGGGTGGGCTTATCGATTTCCTCCTTTTCGGCGTGCTACAGGGGGAAGCTAAAACCAACTGGATGTACGTCCCCATGGTGGGGATCCCGTGGTTCTTCCTTTACTACTTCACCTTCCGCTATTTGATTAACCGCTTTAACTGGTTGACACCAGGTCGTGAAAACGCAGCGCCGACTGAATCCGGCCTGCCGCAGAGTGAGCGAGCTGCGGCAGTGATCGCCGGGCTGGGAGGCAAAGAGAATCTGGAAGAGGTGGATTGTTGCGCCACACGCCTGCGCGTGACGGTGAAAGAGAGCAGCAAGGTCGATGAAGCGGCGCTGAAAGCGACCGGAGCCCGTGGCGTAATTATTCGCGGCAACGGGGTTCAGGTGATTTATGGCCCGCATGTCACCATCATTAAAAACGAAGTCGAAGAGAGCTTATCGTAATGAAAACTGTACTGGATTCCCTGAAAGGTAAATTAATTGTCTCCTGTCAGGCGCTGGAAAATGAGCCCCTGCACAGCCCATTTATTATGTCACGTATGGCGCTGGCGGCAGCGCAGGGTGGTGCGGTAGGTATTCGTGCGAACAGCGTGGTGGACATTCGCGCGATCAAAGAGAGCGTCTCCCTGCCGGTGATTGGGATTATCAAGCGTGATTATCCGGGTAGCGATGTGTTTATCACGGCCACTTTACAGGAAGTCGATGAACTGATGACCGTTGAGCCGGAAATTATTGCTCTGGATGCGACAGCGCGCCCGCGCCCCGGTGGGCAATCGCTGGAAGAACTGGTCACGCAAATCCGCGCTCGCTATCCGTCCGTACTGCTGATGGCGGATATTGCCACCGTAGACGAAGCGGCGACCGCCGAGCGCCTGGGTTTTGACTGTGTGGGCACCACGCTCTACGGTTATACCGCTGACACTGCCGGGCATGTGCTGGCGGAAAACGACTGCGGTTTTTTACGTGATGTGTTGGCTGCGGTCAGCGTCCCGGTTGTGGCGGAAGGGAACGTTGATACCCCTGAACGTGCTGCACGATGCCTGGCATTAGGCGCTCATACCGTGGTGGTTGGTGGAGCTATCACGCGCCCGCAGCAGATAACGGTACGCTTTGTCGCGGCGATCGCCTCGTAAAGCATCGATGGGGCATGATACTTTGGCGGGGATCTGCGATAATTATCGTTTATCCCCATATTGAGAGCGCTATGCAGTACCCGATTAACGAGATGTTCCAGACCCTGCAAGGTGAGGGTTACTTTACCGGCGTCCCCGCCATTTTTATTCGTTTACAGGGATGCCCGGTTGGCTGTGCCTGGTGCGATACCAAACACACCTGGGATAAGCTTGAGGATCGGGAAGTCTCCCTGTACAGCATCCTGGCCAAGACCAAAGAAAGCGATAAATGGGGCGCTGCGAGCAGCGAAGATCTGCTGGCGGTCATTTCGCGTCAGGGCTATACCGCCCGTCACGTGGTGATCACTGGTGGTGAGCCCTGCATTCATGACCTGATGCCGCTGACTGACCTGCTGGAAAAGAACGGCTTTAGCTGCCAGATTGAGACCAGCGGCACGCACGAAGTACGCTGTACGCCGAATACCTGGGTGACCGTATCGCCGAAGGTGAATATGCGCGGTGGCTATGATGTGCTGTCACAGGCACTGGAGCGCGCGAATGAAATCAAGCATCCGGTTGGCCGTGTCCGCGATATTGAAGCGCTGGATGAACTGCTGGCGACGTTGAGTGACGATAAACCGCGAATCATCGCCTTACAGCCAATCAGCCAGAAAGAGGATGCGACGCGTTTGTGCATTGATACCTGTATTGCGCGAAACTGGCGTCTGTCGATGCAAACCCATAAGTATCTGAATATTGCCTGATAACTGTGCCGGGGGCGTTTCGCTTACCCGGCCATAGTTTATTGCTCAATGCAGGCCGGAGAAGATGCGTTGCCATCCGGCAAGCCTACAATCACTCGCCGCGATAAACGCAGCCCGCTGTGCAGGTCTCTTTCACCATTACAGCACTCAGCAGAGGGATCACAGGTTTAACCTGATCCCAAATCCATTTGGCCAGCACTTCGCTGGTTGGATTTTCTAAGCCAGGAATATCGTTCAAATAGTAGTGATCGAGTCTGTCGTAAGTCGGCTTAAACGCGGCTTTTAACTCAGCAAAATCCATGATCCAACCGGTATGCGGATCGACTTCACCGGTAATTTCAAGACGCACCATAAATGAGTGACCATGCAGGCGGCCACACTTATGCCCTTCCGGTACATGCGGCAGGTGGTGAGCGGCTTCGAAGGTGAAATCTTTAAACAAGGTGGTGGACATTATTTACTCTCAAGAATGCGAAAAACCGCGGTAGGGTACCGTAAAGAGGAAATTTTATCATTATTTAAAAGGGTGCTGAGTATCAGAACGATTCATTCATGACGTTAATATTTGGTAATTTTTTATATATCAAATGCTTATATAATCTGTTTTGCAGTTAATAACTATAACTAAAACAGGTTAGTCCATTTGGTTATTTGTTATTTCCATCCCTTCTTTAGTTGTTACTATCCCCGCCGTTAACCTTATCTTCAGTTTGGGTTTTATTGCTGAAATCCGCTTTGCTTACTGGAACATGACAACGCATGACGACACAGGCCCCACCTTCTGCTTTGCTACCGCTAAACCCGGAGCAACTGGCACGCCTTCAGGCGGCCACGACCGATTTCACTCCCGCACAGCTTGCGTGGGTTTCTGGCTATTTTTGGGGCGTGCTGAATCAGCAGCCTGGCAGCAACGCGGTGGCGCCTGCGCCTGTCGCTGAAATGCCAGGCATTACGCTTATCTCCGCCTCGCAAACCGGTAATGCGCGCCGTGTGGCGGAAGCCCTGCGCGATGATCTGATCGCCGCGAAGCTCAACGTCACTCTCATCAACGCTGGCGACTATAAATTCAAACAAATCGCCAATGAAAAACTGCTGATCGTGGTGGCATCAACGCAAGGGGAAGGTGAGCCGGCGGAAGAAGCCGTGGCGTTGCATAAATTCCTGTTCTCGAAAAAAGCGCCAAAGCTTGATAACACTGCTTTTGCCGTGTTTGGTCTTGGCGACACCTCTTATGAGTTTTTCTGCCAGGCAGGAAAAGACTTCGATACCAAATTGGCTGAGCTGGGCGGTGAACGTCTGCTCGATCGTGTAGATGCCGATGTCGAATACCAGGCAGCGGCTGCGCAGTGGCGTGCCCGTTTGGTTGATGTCCTGAAAGCGCGTGCGCCTGCGGCACCGTCTGTGCAAGTTGCCGCGAGCGGTGCAGTAAATGAAGTACACACCAGCCCATACACCAAAGAAGCGCCGCTGACGGCGTCGCTTGCGGTGAATCAGAAAATTACCGGCCGCGACTCTGAAAAAGACGTGCGCCATATTGAAATTGATTTAGGCGATTCCGGCCTGCGTTATCAGCCGGGCGATGCGCTGGGCGTCTGGTATCAGAATGACCCGGCTCTGGTTAAAGAACTGGTTGAACTGCTGTGGCTGAAAGGTGATGAGCCGGTCACGGTTGAAGGAAAAACCCTGTCGCTCGCTGAAGCGTTGCAGTGGCATTTCGAGCTGACGGTTAACACCGGCAATATCGTGGAAAACTATGCCACCTTAACCCGCAGCGAAACTTTGCTGCCGTTAGTGGGTGACAAAGCACAGTTGCAGCATTACGCCGCAACCACGCCCATCGTCGATATGGTGCGCTTCTCTCCGGCGCAACTGGATGCTCAGGCGTTAGTTGATCTTCTGCGTCCGCTGACGCCGCGTTTGTACTCCATTGCTTCTTCCCAGGCGGAAGTGGAAAGCGAAGTGCATGTCACCGTGGGCGTGGTGCGTTATGAGATAGAAGGTCGCGCCCGTGCTGGTGGTGCTTCCAGTTTCCTCGCCGACCGCGTGGAAGAAGAAGGTGAAGTTCGCGTGTTCATTGAACACAACGACAACTTCCGTCTGCCAGCGAACCCGCAGACGCCGGTAATTATGATTGGACCGGGTACGGGGATTGCGCCGTTCCGTGCATTCATGCAGCAACGTGCGGCTGACGGAGCCGAAGGCAAAAACTGGCTGTTTTTTGGTAACCCACACTTTACCGAAGATTTCCTGTATCAGGTGGAATGGCAGCGTTACGTCAAAGAGGGCGTACTGAGCCGTATCGATCTCGCCTGGTCCCGCGATCAAAAAGAAAAAGTCTACGTACAAGATAAACTGCGCCAACAGGGCGCGGAACTGTGGCGCTGGATTAACGACGGTGCGCACATTTATGTCTGCGGTGACGCCAATCGCATGGCGAAAGACGTTGAGCAGGCGTTGTTGGAAGTGATTGCCGAATTCGGTGGTATGGATATCGAAGCGGCGGATGAATTTTTAAGTGAGCTGCGCATTGAGCGCCGTTATCAGCGAGATGTCTACTAATGAGCGAAAAACATCCAGGACCATTGGTGGTCGAAGGCAAACTGTCCGACGCTGAGCGTATGAAGCTGGAAAGCAACTATCTGCGCGGTACCATTGCCGAAGATTTAAACGACGGCCTGACCGGCGGGTTTAAAGGCGACAACTTCCTGCTGATCCGTTTTCACGGTATGTACCAGCAGGATGACCGCGATATCCGCGCCGAACGTGCCGAGCAAAAGCTGGAGCCGCGTCACGCGATGCTGCTGCGCTGTCGTCTGCCGGGTGGGGTGATCACCACCAAGCAGTGGCAGGCGATCGACAAGTTCGCCCATGACAACACTATTTACGGCAGCATTCGTCTGACCAACCGTCAGACCTTCCAGTTTCACGGCATTCTGAAGAAGAATGTTAAGCCAGTACACCAGATGCTGCACTCCGTCGGCCTGGACGCGCTGGCGACCGCCAACGATATGAACCGTAACGTGCTGTGCACCTCCAACCCGTATGAATCTGAGCTGCACGCGGAAGCCTACGAGTGGGCGAAAAAGATCTCCGAACATCTGCTGCCGCGAACCCGCGCCTATGCAGAGATCTGGCTGGATCAGGAAAAAGTCGCGACCACCGACGAAGAGCCGATCCTCGGTCAAACCTATCTGCCGCGTAAGTTTAAAACCACGGTCGTGATCCCACCGCAGAACGACATCGATCTGCACGCCAACGACATGAACTTCGTGGCGATTGCGGAAAACGGCAAGCTGGTGGGCTTTAATCTGCTGGTGGGCGGTGGTTTGTCGATTGAGCACGGCAATAAGAAAACCTATGCCCGTACGGCAAGCGAGTTTGGTTATCTGCCGCTTGAGCATACGCTGGCCGTGGCTGAGGCGGTGGTGACCACGCAGCGTGACTGGGGTAACCGTACCGATCGTAAAAACGCGAAAACCAAATACACGCTGGAACGCGTAGGCGTTGAGACCTTTAAAGCTGAAGTTGAGCGCCGCGCGGGGATCAAATTTGAGCCGATCCGCCCGTACGAGTTTACCGGTCGCGGCGATCGTATCGGCTGGGTGAAAGGGATCGACAATAAATGGCACCTGACGTTGTTTATTGAAAACGGCCGTATCCTCGATTATCCGGGCCGACCACTGAAAACCGGTCTGCTTGAGATCGCGAAGATCCACAAAGGTGAGTTCCGCATTACCGCGAACCAGAACCTGATCATTGCTGGCGTGCCTGAAAGCCAAAAAGCGAAGATCGAGAAGCTGGCGCGCGATCACGGTCTGATGAATGCGGTGAAGCCGCAGCGCGAAAACTCCATGGCCTGCGTGTCGTTCCCGACCTGTCCGCTGGCGATGGCGGAAGCCGAACGTTTCCTGCCGTCATTCACTGACAAAGTGGAATCGATTCTGGAAAAACACGGCATTCCTGAAGAGCACATCGTGATGCGCGTGACCGGCTGCCCGAACGGCTGTGGCCGTGCGATGCTGGCCGAGCTGGGGCTGGTGGGGAAAGCGCCGGGCCGCTACAACGTGCATCTGGGCGGTAACCGTATGGGAACGCGCATTCCGCGTATGTATCGCGAGAATATTACGGAAACGGAAATTCTGGCATCCGTCGACGAACTGGTTGGGCGCTGGGCGAAAGAGCGCGAAGCGGGTGAAGGCTTCGGCGACTTTACGGTGCGTGCGGGCATCATTCGCCCGGTGCTCGATCCAGCGCGTGATTTCTGGGAATAACCTGAATTGCCGGATGGCGGCATAAATGCCTTATCCGGCCTACAGCCTGCGTAGGCCTGATAAGCGAAGCGCCATCAGGCAAGGCATACAGTGAGGAACTTATGTCCCAACTCGATCTAAACAAGCTAAACGAACTGCCAAAAGTGGATCGCGTATTAGCGCTGGCCGAAACCAACGCCCAGCTGGAAAAACTGAGCGCCGAGGATCGCGTAGCGTGGGCGCTGGAAAACCTGCCTGGTGAATATGTACTGTCATCAAGTTTTGGTATCCAGGCGGCAGTGAGCCTGCATCTGGTAAATCAGATTCGCCCGGATATCCCGGTGATCCTCACCGATACTGGCTACCTGTTCCCGGAAACCTATCAGTTTATTGATGAGTTAACGGACAAGCTTAAGCTTAATCTGCAAGTCTACCGGGCGAAGGAAAGTGCGGCCTGGCAGGAAGCGCGCTACGGCAAACTGTGGGAGCAGGGCGTTGAAGGTATTGAAAAATACAATGACATCAACAAAGTCGAGCCGATGAACCGGGCGCTGCAGGAGCTGAACGCGCAAACATGGTTTGCCGGTCTGCGTCGAGAGCAATCGGGCAGTCGTGCGCATTTGCCGGTGCTGGCTATCCAGCGCGGTGTGTTTAAAGTTCTGCCGATCATCGACTGGGATAACCGTACGGTTTACCAGTATCTGCAAAAACACGGTTTGAAATACCATCCGTTGTGGGATCAGGGCTATCTGTCGGTAGGCGATACCCACACCACCCGCAAATGGGAGCCGGGTATGGCGGAAGAAGAGACGCGTTTCTTCGGATTGAAGCGTGAGTGCGGACTGCACGAAGGATAACAGGAAAGGGGGCCGGTAAGATTTACATCCTACCGGATCCCTTCTTCAGGATTTACCCGCTTTTGCCAGTTCTTTTACCAGTGGCAGCATAATGCGTACCACGTCGCGGCTACGGTGCTCTATCCGGCCCGGTAACGCTTTATCGATATGCTGCTGGTTATCCAGTCGCACATCGTGCCAGCTGTTGCCTGCCGGGAATGAGGCGCTTTTGGCGCGCTGCTGATAGCCATCTTTCTTGCCCAGGTTCCAGTTGGTCGCTTCAACGGAGAGAACGGCAATCCCCGCGTTGTCGAAGACCTCTGCATCGTTACAACATCCAGTGCCTTTCGGATAGTCTTTGTTCAGACCTGGATTGGTGCTGGCAACGATACCGCGGCTGTGCGCGATAGCTAGTGCCCGGTCGCGCGTCAGTTTTCGTACCGCTTCCGGGGTTTTCTTACCGCTATTGAAATAGAGCTTATCACCGACAATCAGGTTATCGAGGTTGATAACCAGCAGTGTGTTTTTCTTCTCGGCGGCGCTCATTCGCTTCAGGATGTTCTCCGCGCCCAGTTTGCCTTCTTCCTCACCGCTGGTGGCGATAAATCGAATACCGTACTGCGTCGGCACGTTTTTGAGTTTTTCCGCCAGTTCCAGCATCACACCAACACCTGCGGCGTTGTCATCGATCCCTTGCAGGGTTAATCCACCCAGATTGGCATCTGAATCGGCGTCGCTTTGTGCGGCGTAGGTGTCGAGGTGCGCCATAATAATAATCTGCTGCGGTGCTTTACCTTCATGTGCTGCAATAACGGTGCTTCCCGTTACGTTATGCCAGTTTTTACGGTTATCTTTGGCGGTATAAACATAACGGCTGTTAAACGTCCGAATATCGCTGCTATAGCCCATCTGCTGAAATTGTTGACGTATATAATCAGCAGACAACATTTCTGCCGGAGATCCCGTCACGCGGCCTGGGAAAAACGTTGCGATATATCGAGCCTGGGTATTTGCGATATCTCCAGGTTTGGAAGATGTTGCCTGTGCAGGAAGGATGAAGCACGCGCCGAGCGCCATGGCGGTAGTCAGGTGGCGCGATGCGAGAAACATAATGAGTCCTTAAGAGCCTATCCCATTTGGCTATTTTATTTGTCATTTTGAATCCGGGCAGTGCTCACAATCCTAACGTACTGCATGTACGCTCCGGTTGTTCCGCGCTGTCCGTATCCAAACTGACAGCAACAATGTACGCCTAATGGGATAGGCTCTGAATACCAAGCAGAAATTTTCAGCCGCTAGTATGAAACCGTGATCGAGGTAAAACAATTTCATTTGCTCCTAAATGCCCGAATTCCGGTAGCTTAAGCACTTTTTGATATTTGCTTTTCCGGATCGTTATTCCTTTGAGGAACTACTCATTCCAATTCGTAATTTCATTCGCCCTCTTGCCCTCCCTATAGTCAGGTTATCTGAGCATCGTTAGCAAAATAACGGCATTACATAGGAACGGTTATGGATCAAAAACGACTTACCCACCTGCGGCAACTGGAAGCGGAGAGCATCCATATCATTCGTGAGGTGGCCGCCGAGTTTTCTAATCCGGTGATGATGTATTCCATCGGCAAAGATTCCAGCGTAATGCTGCATCTGGCGCGTAAAGCGTTTTATCCGGGCACGCTGCCGTTCCCATTGCTGCACGTTGATACCGGCTGGAAATTCAGCGAAATGTACGAGTTTCGTGACCGCACGGCGAAAGCCTACGGCTGTGAACTGCTGGTGCATAAAAACCCGGAAGGGGTGGCGATGGGCATCAACCCGTTCGTCCACGGCAGCGCCAAGCATACCGACATTATGAAAACCGAAGGGCTGAAGCAGGCACTGAATAAATACGGTTTCGATGCCGCGTTTGGTGGTGCTCGTCGTGACGAAGAGAAATCACGTGCCAAAGAGCGCATTTACTCTTTCCGCGATCGTTTTCATCGCTGGGACCCGAAAAACCAGCGCCCGGAGCTGTGGCATAACTACAACGGGCAGATTAACAAAGGCGAAAGCATTCGCGTCTTCCCGCTCTCTAACTGGACTGAACAGGATATCTGGCAATACATCTGGCTGGAAAATATCGACATCGTGCCGCTGTATCTGGCGGCGGAGCGTCCGGTGCTGGAACGCGACGGCATGCTGATGATGATTGATGACGACAGAATCGATCTGCAGCCCGGGGAAGTGATTAAAAAACGCATGGTGCGTTTCCGTACGCTCGGCTGCTGGCCGCTGACAGGCGCGGTGGAGTCGAATGCGCAGACGCTGCCGGAAATTATCGAAGAGATGCTGGTCTCAACCACCAGTGAACGTCAGGGCCGCGTGATTGACCGCGACCAGGCGGGCTCCATGGAGCTGAAGAAACGTCAGGGGTATTTCTAAGGAGCCGCCATGAACACGACACTTGCACAACAAATTGCTAATGAAGGCGGCGTTGAAGCCTGGATGGTTGCCCAGCAACACAAAAGTCTGCTGCGTTTTTTAACCTGCGGTAGCGTGGATGACGGGAAAAGTACCCTGATTGGCCGTCTGCTGCACGACACGCGTCAGATTTATGAAGATCAGCTTTCATCGCTGCACAACGACAGTAAACGTCACGGTACTCAGGGCGAAAAGCTTGACCTGGCGTTATTGGTTGACGGCTTGCAGGCCGAGCGCGAGCAGGGCATCACCATCGACGTGGCGTACCGTTATTTCTCTACCGAGAAGCGTAAATTTATTATTGCGGACACTCCCGGACATGAGCAGTACACCCGTAATATGGCGACCGGTGCATCGACCTGCGATCTGGCGATCCTATTGATCGATGCGCGTAAAGGCGTGCTGGATCAGACTCGTCGTCATAGCTTTATCTCCACGCTGCTTGGGATCAAACACCTGGTGGTGGCGATCAACAAAATGGATCTGGTGGACTTTAGCGAAGAGACATTTAACCGCATTCGCGAAGACTATCTTACTTTTGCTGAACAACTGCCGGGCAACCTGGATATCCGGTTTGTGCCGCTCTCTGCACTGGAAGGCGATAACGTGGCTTCGCAAAGCGCCAGTATGCCGTGGTACAGCGGTCCGACGCTGCTGGAAGTGCTGGAAACCGTTGAGATCCAGCGCATTGTTGATACTCAGCCGATGCGCTTCCCGGTGCAGTATGTGAACCGACCGAATCTGGATTTCCGTGGTTATGCCGGAACGCTGGCCTCTGGTAGCGTGAAGGTCGGGCAGCGCGTCAAAGTGCTGCCGTCCGGCGTTGAGTCGAGCGTGGCGCGGATTGTGACCTTTGATGGCGATTTACAGGAAGCGCATGCAGGTGAAGCGATTACCCTGGTGCTGAAAGATGAGATCGATATCAGCCGGGGTGACCTGTTACTGGATGCCGGTGAAACGCTGCCGACAGTACAAAGCGCTGCCGTTGATGTGGTGTGGATGGCGGAACAACCGTTGTCGCCAGGGCAGAGCTACGACATCAAAGTGGCAGGCAAGAAGACCCGTGCACGCATTGATAGCGTGCAGTATCAGGTCGATATAAACAACCTGACCCAGCGTGACGTTGAAGCGCTACCGCTGAACGGCATCGGTCTGGTTAATCTGACTTTTGATGAGCCGCTGGTGCTGGATACCTATCAGCAGAATCCGGTTACGGGTGGGCTGATTTTCATTGATCGCCTGACTAACGTTACCGTTGGCGCGGGGCTGGTGCGTGAACCAATCGTCCAGGAGCTTGCCACAGCTTCTCAGTTCAGCGCGTTTGAGCTGGAGCTTAATGCACTGGTGCGTCGCCACTTCCCACACTGGGGTGCGCGCGATCTGCTGGGAGGAAAATAATGGCGCTGCATGACGAAAACGTCGTCTGGCATGCCCATCCTGTTACACCGCAACAGCGGGAACAACGCCACGGTCATCGTGGTGTTGTGCTGTGGTTTACCGGGCTGTCAGGTTCTGGTAAATCCACGGTAGCAGGGGCGCTGGAAGAGGCGCTGCATAAGCTAGGGGTGAGCACCTATCTGCTGGATGGCGATAACGTGCGTCACGGTCTGTGCAGCGATCTTGGGTTTAGCGATGCCGATCGCAAGGAGAATATTCGTCGGGTTGGTGAAGTGGCTAATCTAATGGTAGACGCCGGCCTGGTGGTGTTGACTGCGTTTATCTCTCCACATCGCGCCGAGCGAAAAATGGTTCGCGAGCGCGTGGGCGAAGGGCGTTTTATTGAGGTTTTTGTCGATACGCCATTAGCAACGTGTGAAGCACGCGATCCAAAAGGGCTGTATAAAAAAGCGCGAGCGGGGGAATTGCGTAATTTCACCGGAATTGACTCGGTTTACGAAGCGCCTGAATCGCCAGAGATTCATCTTGATGGTGAACAATTGGTAACAAATTTGGTTCCTCAATTATTAGACCTGCTGAGGCAGGAAGATATTATCAGATCCTGAGACACCCGAGCTTGCATGCCCGGTCAGTCACAGTCACAGGATTAGATATGCGTAACAGCCATAACATTACTATTACAGAGTCAGATACCTTCGCTGCCGACGACGAAACTACCTGGTCACTCCCAGGAGCCGTGGTCGGTTTTATCGCGTGGTTGCTGGCGCTGGGATTCCCGTGTCTGATGTATGGCCCTAACACACTGTTTTTCTTCCTCTATACCTGGCCCTTTTTCCTCGCGTTGTTGCCCGTGGCGATTGTCGCGGGTATTGCCCTGCATTCGCTATTGAAGGGGAGATTGCTGCTGAGTATTGCCTGTACCCTGCTGGTGGTTGGCGCAATGTTTGGCGCACTGTTTCTGTGGCTACTGGGTTAGGCATACGTCCTTTCACGCGATCGCCGCTGTTGTTCACTGTCTGGCCATAATTCAAACCGTAACCAACAATGAGATTATGTTCTCCTTACACGGGGTATACGTAACAACGAGCAAATGTGGTACATTTGCCCGCGTTGTCGCGGCATTCCCGTCCGTTGATGTAAAGTTGTCAGCGGAGTTTATGGGATGTTGATGCCGTTTTTCAGGGGGCAGGATGGGTAAACTTACGTTGCTGTTGCTGGCTTTATTAGTCTGGCTACAGTATTCGCTGTGGTTCGGTAAGAACGGCATACATGACTATAGTCGCGTCAACGATGATGTTGCGGCGCAGCAAGCTACAAACGCGAAACTGAAAGCGCGTAACGATCAGCTTTTTGCCGAAATTGACGATCTCAATGGCGGGCAAGAGGCTATCGAAGAGCGCGCGCGTAACGAACTCAGTATGACTAAGCCAGGCGAAACCTTTTATCGTCTGGTGCCTGACGCGTCTAAACGCGCTCAGACTGCAGGGCAAAACAATCGATAAACCGTCCAGGGATTTAACATGGCAGCCACTTTAATGGACGTTTGCGCCGTGGTGCCGGCTGCCGGGTTTGGCCGCCGAATGCAAACAGAGTGTCCTAAGCAGTACCTCTCTATTGGCAATAAAACCATTCTCGAACACTCGGTTGATGCGCTGCTGGCTCATCCCCGGGTGACGCGAGTCGTCATCGCTATTAGCCCAGGCGACAGTCGCTTTGCCCAACTTCCACTCGCAGCGTACCCGCAAATTACCGTGGTGGATGGTGGCAACGAGCGTGCCGATTCTGTCCTGGCCGGTTTGCAAGCCGCAGGTGAGGCCAGTTGGGTACTGGTGCATGATGCCGCGCGTCCGTGCCTGCATCAGGAAGATTTATCTCGTTTGCTGGCAATAAGTGAAACCAGCCGCATCGGCGGGATCCTTGCTGCGCCGGTGCGCGACACGATGAAACGCGCGGAGCCGGGCCGAACAGACATCGCACATACGGTCGATCGCACCGATTTATGGCATGCGTTGACGCCGCAGTTTTTCCCTCGCGAGCTGTTGCATGACTGTCTGACCCGTGCGCTAAACGAAGGCGCAACCATTACGGACGAAGCCTCGGCGCTGGAATATTGCGGTTTTCATCCGCTGCTGGTCGAAGGACGCGCTGACAACATCAAAGTCACCCGCCCGGAAGACCTGGCGCTGGCGGAATTTTATCTGACCCGAACTATCTAGATACATCATTCTTCAGGCTGCCTGGAGGATGTTGTGTATATCAGGAGAAGGCATAATGCGAATTGGACACGGTTTCGACGTACACGCTTTTGGCGGAGTTGGCCCAATTATCATTGGTGGTGTGCGCATCCCGTATGAAAAAGGATTGCTGGCGCATTCTGATGGCGACGTGGCGTTACACGCGTTAACCGATGCTCTGCTGGGCGCGGCTGCGCTGGGGGATATCGGTAAACTCTTCCCGGACACCGACCCGGCCTTTAAAGGTGCAGATAGTCGTGAATTATTGCGTGAAGCCTGGCGGCGTATTCAGGCCAAAGGCTATACGCTTGGTAATGTGGATGTGACGATTATTGCTCAGGCGCCGAAGATGCTGCCGCACATTCCGCAAATGCGCGTGTTTATTGCCGAAGATCTCGGCTGCCATATGGATGATGTTAACGTGAAAGCGACCACCACGGAAAAACTCGGTTTTACCGGGCGTGGGGAAGGGATTGCCTGTGAAGCGGTGGCGTTACTCATTAAGGCAACGAAATGACTGCGTTTGAAGATCTGACGTATCTCCATGGCAAACCACAAGGCCATGGCGTTCTGAAAGCGAATCCGGAAGACTTTGTCGTCGTCGAAGATTTAGGCTTCGAACCGGATGGCGAAGGCGAGCACATTTTGGTGCGTATCCTGAAAAACGGCTGTAATACCCGTTTTGTGGCTGACGCGCTGGCGAAGTTCCTGAAAATTCACGCCCGTGAAGTGAGCTTTGCTGGCCAGAAAGACAAGCATGCAGTCACGGAACAGTGGCTGTGCGCGCGCGTGCCGGGCAATGCAATGCCTGATTTAAGCAAATTTGAACTCGAAGGCTGTAAAGTGCTGGAGTACGCGCGCCACAAGCGTAAGCTGCGTTTAGGGGCGTTGAAAGGTAACGAATTTACGCTGGTGCTGCGTGAAGTGAGCCAGCGAGAGGACGTTGAAGCGCGTTTGCAGGCGATTAGCGAGCGCGGCGTACCGAACTATTTTGGCGCTCAGCGTTTTGGTATTGGCGGCAGCAACCTGCAAGGGGCGCTGCGTTGGGCGCAAAGCGATGCGCCGGTGCGCGATCGCAATAAGCGCAGTTTTTGGTTGTCGGCGGCCCGTAGCGCGTTGTTTAATCAGATAGTCAGTGAACGCTTGAAAAAAACAGACTTTAATCAAGTTGTTGACGGCGATGCGCTACAATTGTCGGGACGCGGAAGTTGGTTTGTCGCCACGCAGGAAGAACAAACCGAATTACAGCGTCGCGTCGATGATAAAGAATTGATGATTACAGCGGCATTACCGGGCAGCGGTGAGTGGGGAACTCAGCGCGACGCGCTGGCGTTTGAAGAAGCCGCTATTGCTGATGAAACCGTGCTGCAGTCGCTATTATTGCGCGAGAAAGTCGACGCATCGCGTCGTGCTATGTTGCTGTATCCACAACAATTAAGCTGGAACTGGTGGGATGACGTAACCGTTGAGTTACGTTTCTGGCTACCGGCAGGTAGCTTCGCCACCAGTGTTGTAAGGGAACTTATTAACACAATGGGTGATTATGCGTATATTGCTGAGTAACGATGATGGGGTCCACGCACCCGGTATACAAACGCTGGCGAAAGCACTGCGTGAGTTTGCTGACGTACAGGTGGTTGCCCCGGATCGTAACCGCAGTGGCGCGTCTAACTCGCTGACGCTGGAATCCTCACTTCGCACGTTCACCTATGATAACGGTGATATCGCCGTACAAATGGGTACACCTACCGATTGCGTCTATCTGGGCGTGAACGCATTAATGCGTCCGCGTCCGGACATTGTCGTGTCTGGTATTAACGCAGGTCCTAATCTGGGCGATGATGTTATCTATTCCGGTACCGTTGCGGCGGCGATGGAAGGTCGTCACCTGGGCTTTCCTGCGTTGGCGGTCTCACTTGATGGGCATAAACACTACGATACTGCTGCCGCAGTAACCTGCCGTATCTTACGGGCGCTGAGTCGTGAACCGCTGCGCACCGGGCGAATTTTGAATATCAACGTGCCGGATTTACCGCTGGATCAGATTAAAGGTATCCGCGTCACCCGCTGCGGTAGCCGCCATCCTGCGGATCAGGTGATCCCACAGCAGGACCCGCGCGGTAATACGCTGTACTGGATCGGGCCGCCGGGCGAAAAGTGCGACGCCGGACCGGATACAGATTTTGCCGCCGTCGATGAAGGCTATGTTTCCATTACGCCGCTGCATGTCGATTTAACCGCCTACGGCGCGCATGAAGTTGTTTCTGACTGGTTAGACAGCGTGGGAGCCGACACGCAATGGTAAGCAGACGCGTACACACTCTTCTTGAACAATTACGTGCGCAGGGCATCAGAGATGAGCTTGTTCTCGATGCACTTGCCGCCGTGCCGCGTGAAAAATTCATTGATGAGGCGTTTGAACATAAGGCCTGGGACAATATTGCTCTGCCGATTGGTCAGGGGCAGACGATTTCACAGCCCTATATGGTTGCGCGGATGACTGAGCTGCTTGAGTTAACGCCGCAGTCCCGGGTGCTGGAAATTGGTACCGGCTCTGGTTACCAAACGGCGATTCTGGCACACCTGGTGCACCATGTATGCTCTGTTGAGCGCATTAAAGGTTTGCAGTGGCAGGCGCGTCGTCGACTTAAACAGCTTGATTTACATAATGTTTCTACCCGTCATGGTGATGGATGGCAGGGCTGGCAAGCGCGAGCCCCGTTTGACGCTATCATTGTTACGGCAGCGCCGCCTGAGATCCCAACCGCATTGATGATGCAGTTGGATGAAGGCGGCATTCTCGTCTTACCCGTGGGCGACGAGCACCAGTTTCTGAAACGGGTGCGTCGTCGGGGAGGCGAATTTATTATCGATACCGTGGAGGCCGTACGTTTCGTTCCCTTAGTAAAAGGGGAGCTTGCGTAGATACAGGCTCTGAATACCTGGAGTTTTCCTGGATATTCTGGAATTAGTAAGCGTATCGTGGTCACGTTTCCAGTGCCCAGTCCGATGCCTTGCACGGTGATTACGTCACTGGTTTTAACCAAATTTTCCTGGGGGATAAATGAGCGCGGGAAGCCACAAATTTACCGTTCGCCGCATTGCGGCATTGTCACTGGTTTCATTATGGCTGGCAGGTTGTTCAAATACCTCGAATCCACCAGCGCCGGTCAACTCGGTTGGTGGCAGTGCATCAACGAACACCAATTCCGGCATGCTGATTACGCCTCCACCAAAAATGGGCTCGACGTCGACAGTACAGCAAACGCCACAGATCCAGCCGGTGCAGCGTCCGACCACACAGTCAACACAGATCCAGCCTGTCGCGGAACAGCCTGTGCAGATGGAAAACGGTCGTATTGTGTACAACCGTAAGTATGGGAACATTCCGAAAGGTAGCTATACGGGCGGCAGTACCTATACTGTTAAGAAAGGCGATACCCTTTTCTATATTGCCTGGATTACCGGGAACGATTTCCGTGATCTCGCACAACGCAATAACGTTCCGGCCCCGTATGGCCTGAATGTCGGTCAAACTCTGCAAGTGGGCAACGCGTCGGGTACACCGATTACTGGTGGTAATGCTATTACCCAGGCGGATGCAGCACAGCAAGGAGTTGTGACCAACCCTGCACAAAATTCCACCGTTGCTGTTGCTTCGAAACCAACAATTACGTATTCTGAGGATTCAGGTGAACAAAGTGCTAATAAAATGTTGCCGAACAACAAGCCTGCTGGGACCGTTGTCACAGCGCCTGTAACGGCTCCAGCAGTTAGCGCAACCGAATCAACTGCAAGCTCAACGTCAACCAGCTCGCCAATCTCTACCTGGCGCTGGCCGACTGACGGCAAAGTAATCGAAAACTTTGCGGCTACTGAAGGTGGCAATAAAGGGATCGATATTGCAGGCAGTAAAGGACAGGCTATTGTCGCGACCGCAGATGGACGCGTCGTATATGCCGGTAACGCACTGCGCGGTTACGGTAATCTTATTATCATCAAACATAACGATGATTACCTGAGTGCCTACGCCCATAACGATACAATGCTGGTCCGGGAACAACAAGAAATCAAGGCGGGGCAGAAAATAGCTACCATGGGTAGCACCGGAACCAGTTCAACACGCTTGCATTTTGAAATTCGTTACAAGGGGAAATCCGTAAACCCGCTGCGCTATTTACCGCAGCGATAATTCGGCGGAACCAGGCTTTCACGTGCTAGTTCCGTTAGGGATCACGGGTAGGAGCCACCTTTATGAGTCAGAATACGCTGAAAGTTCATGATTTAAATGAAGATGCGGAATTTGATGAGAACGGAGTAGAGGCTTTTGATGAAAAAGCCTTGAGTGAAGAGGAACCCAGTGATAACGACCTGGCTGAAGAAGAGCTGTTATCGCAGGGGGCCACACAGCGTGTGTTGGACGCGACTCAGCTTTACCTTGGTGAGATTGGTTATTCACCACTGTTAACAGCCGAAGAAGAAGTTTATTTTGCGCGTCGCGCACTGCGTGGGGATGTCGCATCCCGCCGTCGCATGATTGAAAGTAACCTGCGTCTGGTGGTGAAAATTGCTCGTCGTTATGGCAATCGTGGTCTGGCATTGCTGGACCTGATTGAAGAGGGCAATCTGGGACTGATCCGTGCAGTCGAGAAGTTTGACCCGGAACGCGGGTTCCGCTTCTCAACATACGCAACCTGGTGGATCCGCCAGACGATCGAACGGGCGATTATGAACCAAACCCGTACGATCCGACTGCCAATTCACATTGTAAAAGAGCTGAACGTCTATCTGCGTACCGCGCGTGAGTTGTCGCATAAACTGGACCACGAACCGAGCGCAGAAGAGATTGCTGAACAACTGGATAAACCGGTTGATGACGTCAGCCGTATGCTCCGACTCAACGAGCGTATTACCTCGGTAGACACCCCGCTGGGTGGCGATTCCGAAAAAGCGTTGCTGGATATTCTGGCCGATGAAAAGGAAAACGGCCCGGAAGACACCACGCAAGACGATGATATGAAACAGAGCATCGTCAAATGGCTGTTCGAACTGAACGCCAAACAGCGTGAAGTGCTGGCACGTCGTTTTGGTCTGCTGGGGTACGAAGCTGCGACACTGGAAGATGTGGGCCGTGAAATTGGTCTCACCCGTGAACGTGTTCGCCAGATTCAGGTTGAAGGTCTGCGTCGTCTGCGTGAAATTCTGCAGACTCAGGGACTGAATATCGAAGCGCTTTTCCGCGAGTAAGCACAAGTTCTATCAAGAAAGGCCAGTCTCATTGAGACTGGCCTTTTTCTATGTTTGTTGCCTGATGGCACTGCGTTTATCAGGCCTACGGGGAGCAGGACTTTGTAGGCCGGATAAGACATTTATGTCGCCATCCGGCAGATTAGTTCATCATCTTACGCACCAGACGTGTGAACTGCTCACGTTCTTCATCAGATAATCGCCCCAGAAACTCATCATCCACGCTATCGCCTAACGGAGTTGCGCTGGCCAGTAATTCTTCTCCTTGTGCGGTCAAATAAACAAACCGCCGACGCTTATCTGCCGGGTCATGTTCACGCCTGACCAGCTCCCGTTTTTCCATTCGGCTTAGCATTTCCGCAAGCGTTGCCTTGGTACAGACTGCGGCTTCGGTCAGGGCGACCTGCTCAATGCCGGGATGCTCGGCAATGGCACGCATCACTGCATACTGCGGTTTGGTCAGGTCCGGTAATTCATGTTGCCAGCGGGACGTATGCTGCTGGAAGAGCTGACGTAAAAGGTGAAATGCTTTATTTCGTAACGGCATGAGCGCTCCGGAATTCCTGTCAGTCTCTATCATAGCGGGTTACGCATCTTTTTTTAACAATTGCGGCTTTAGCGATCTGTGCGCGATGGCCTTGCCCGAAATGTTATGTGAGAGTATTTTAATCAAAATGTTCGTACACGAACAAAAATTGAGAAACTAAATGAGATTAATTGTCGGAATGACCGGGGCAACCGGCGCACCGCTTGGCGTGTCGCTATTGCAGGCGTTGCGGGAAATGCCCGAAGTGGAAACCCATCTGGTGCTGTCAAAGTGGGCCAAAACCACTATTGAACTGGAAACGCCGCACAGCGTCCGTGATGTGTCTGCGTTGGCCGATTATTGCCACAACCCGGCGGATCAGGCGGCGACCATCTCCTCTGGATCGTTTCGCACTGACGGCATGATCATTATCCCCTGCAGTATGAAAACCTTGGCCGGTATTCGTGCAGGCTACGCGGAAGGGCTGGTGGGTCGCGCTGCTGATGTGGTGCTGAAAGAAGGGCGCAAGCTGGTTCTGGTACCGCGTGAAATGCCGCTGAGCACGATTCATCTGGAAAACATGCTCGCGCTTTCCCGCATGGGCGTGGCGATGGTCCCGCCGATGCCCGCGTTTTACAACCACCCGCAAACGGTCGATGACATTACTCAGCATATCGTTGCGCGTGTGCTCGATCAGTTTGGTCTGGAGCATCCAAACGCCCGTCGCTGGCAGGGTTTACGGCAGGCGCAGAATTTTTCACAGGAGAATGAATAATGGCATTTGATGATTTGCGCAGCTTTTTACAAGCGCTGGATGACCAGGGGCAATTGCTGAAAATCAGTGAAGAAGTTAACGCCGAGCCGGATCTGGCTGCGGCAGCCAATGCGACCGGACGCATTGGTGATGGTGCGCCAGCGCTGTGGTTTGACAATATTCGTGGTTTTACCGATGCCCGCGTGGCGATGAACACTATTGGTTCGTGGCAGAATCACGCCATCTCTTTAGGCCTGCCGCCAAATACCCCGGTGAAAAAACAGATTGATGAGTTTATTCGCCGTTGGGATAAATTTCCGGTTACGCCGGAGCGTCGCGCCAATCCGGCATGGGCTGAAAACTGTGTTGATGGTGATGAGATCAACCTGTTTGATATTCTGCCGCTGTTTCGCCTGAACGATGGCGACGGCGGTTTCTATCTTGATAAAGCCTGCGTGGTGTCGCGCGATCCGCTGGATCCGGACAACTTCGGTAAACAGAATGTCGGCATTTATCGTATGGAAGTGAAGGGCAAACGCAAGCTTGGCCTGCAGCCGGTACCGATGCATGATATCGCGCTGCACCTGCATAAAGCCGAAGAGCGCGGTGAAGATCTGCCGATTGCCATCACGCTGGGTAACGATCCCATCATCACCCTGATGGGGGCCACGCCGCTGAAGTACGATCAGTCGGAATACGAAATGGCGGGAGCGCTGCGTGAAAGTCCGTATCCGATCGCTACCGCGCCGCTCACCGGCTTCGACGTGCCATGGGGTTCAGAAGTGATCCTCGAAGGGGTCATTGAAAGCCGTAAGCGTGAAATCGAAGGGCCGTTTGGCGAGTTTACCGGGCACTATTCCGGTGGACGTAATATGACGGTCGTGCGTATCGATAAAGTCTCTTATCGCACCAAACCGATTTTTGAATCGTTATATTTGGGGATGCCGTGGACGGAGATTGACTACCTGATGGGTCCGGCAACCTGCGTACCGCTTTATCAACAGCTGAAAGCCGAATTTCCGGAAGTGCAGGCGGTGAATGCCATGTATACCCACGGTTTGCTGGCGATTATCTCCACCAAAAAACGCTACGGCGGCTTTGCCCGCGCGGTGGGGCTGCGCGCAATGACGACGCCGCATGGCCTGGGTTACGTGAAAATGGTGATTATGGTTGATGAGGATGTTGATCCGTTCAACCTGCCGCAGGTGATGTGGGCGCTGTCTTCGAAGGTCAATCCGGCGGGCGATCTGGTGCAATTGCCGAATATGTCGGTGCTGGAGCTTGATCCGGGTTCCAGTCCGGCGGGGATTACCGACAAGTTAATTATTGATGCGACTACGCCGGTTGCGCCGGATAACCGTGGGCACTACAGCCAGCCGGTATGCGATTTACCAGAAACGAAAGCCTGGGCAGAAAAACTGACCGCCATGCTGGCCAACCGTAAATAAGGAGTAGCAGATGATTTGTCCACGTTGTGCCGATGAACATATTGAAGTGATGGCAAACTCGCCGGTAAAAGATGTCTGGACGGTATATCAGTGCCAGCATTGTCTATACACCTGGCGTGATACTGAGCCTCTACGCCGTACCTGCCGCGAGCACTACCCGCAAGCGTTTCGCATGACGCAGAAGGATATTGATGACGCACCGATGGTGCCGAGTATTCCACCGCTGCTGGCAGAAGATAAGCGCTAATCAACACGCCGGGTGCGGCTTCGCCTTACCCGGCCTACATATAGCGATATTTTGCAGGCCCGATAAGCGTATCACTATCGGGCATTACGGCGTTACACCAGACTCTTCAACCGGTAGATCCACTCCAGCGCCTGACGAGGCGTTAGCGAATCCGGGTCGAGGTTTTCCAGGGCTTCAACGGCGGGCGACGTTTCTTCCGGAGCTGACAGGAGCGACATCTGTGTGCCGTCGACCTGAGTTGCAGCAACATTCGGCGCGATGCTTTCCAGTTCGCGCAGTTTTTGCCGCGCGCGTTTAATAACCTCTTTTGGTACACCTGCCAGGGCAGCTACCGCCAGACCATAGCTCTTGCTTGCCGCACCATCCTGTACGCTGTGCATGAAGGCGATGGTATCGCCGTGCTCTAACGCATCCAGATGCACATTTGCTACGCCTTCCATTTTCTCCGGTAACTGAGTTAGTTCGAAATAGTGGGTGGCAAACAAGGTTAATGCTTTGATTTTATTGGCCAGGTTTTCCGCGCACGCCCACGCCAGCGACAGGCCGTCGTAGGTGGAGGTGCCGCGTCCAATCTCATCCATCAGCACCAGGCTGTTCTCGGTGGCATTATGCAGAATGTTGGCGGTTTCAGTCATTTCTACCATGAAGGTAGAACGACCGGAGGCCAGATCATCCGCCGCACCGACGCGAGTAAAGATCCGATCGATCGGGCCTATTTCCACTTTCTGCGCCGGAACGTAGCTGCCGATGTAGGCCAGCAGCGCAATTAACGCAGTCTGGCGCATATAGGTACTTTTACCCCCCATATTCGGGCCGGTGATGATCAGCATCCGTCGCTGAGGCGAGAGGTTAAGCGGGTTGGCGATAAACGGCTCGGTCAGCACCTGTTCAACCACCGGATGACGTCCCTCGGTAATACGAATACCAGGCTTGTCGGTGAAGGTCGGGCAGGTGTAATTCAGGGTATAAGCGCGTTCCGCAAGGTTGACCAGTACGTCCAGTTCTGCCAGCGCGCTGGCGCTTTGTTGCAAATCAGCCAGGTGCGGCAGCAGCATGTCGAACAGCTCATCGTACAGCTGTTTTTCCAGCGCCAGCGCTTTGCCTTTTGATGTCAGAACTTTGTCTTCGTACTCTTTCAGCTCCGGAATAATGTAGCGTTCGGCGTTTTTCAGCGTCTGGCGACGCACATAGTTAATCGGCGCCAGATGACTTTGCCCGCGACTGATCTGAATGTAGTAGCCGTGAACGGCGTTAAATCCAACCTTCAGCGTATCCAGACCGGTGCGCTCGCGCTCACGAATTTCCAGTCTGTCCAGATAGTCAGTTGCGCCATCAGCCAACGCTCGCCACTCGTCCAGTTCTTCGTTATAGCCCGGTGCGATGACGCCACCGTCGCGAACCAGCACCGGTGGAGCTTCCACCACGGCGCGTTCCAGCAGTTCACGCAGGTCAGCAAACTCACCCATTTTCTCGCGCAGCATCTGTACGGGGGCACTGTCTACGCTTTCCAGTTGCGCGCGCAGTTCCGGTAATTGCTGGAAGGCATGACGCATACGGGCCAGATCGCGCGGGCGCGCAGTACGCAGGGCCAGGCGCGCCAGGATACGTTCAAGATCGCCGACCTGACGCAGAACGGGTTGCAATTCACTGGTGGAATCCTGTAGCGCGCCGATGGTCTGTTGGCGCTCAGTGAGGACTTTGGTGTCGCGGACCGGCATATGCAGCCAGCGCTTGAGCATACGGCTGCCCATCGGCGTCACGGTGCAGTCGAGTACCGAAGCCAGCGTGTTTTCAAAGCCGCCTGCCAGGTTCTGGGTAATTTCCAGATTGCGGCGCGTGGCGGCATCCATAATGATGCTGTCCTGCTGACGTTCCATGGTGATGGAACGAATATGCGGCAGCGAGGTACGCTGGGTATCTTTTACGTATTGCAGCAGGCAGCCAGCCGCGCATAATCCACGCGGGGCGTTTTCCACGCCAAAACCAATCAGATCCCGCGTGCCAAACTGCAGGTTTAGCTGCTGGCGAGCAGTATCGATTTCAAATTCCCATAGTGGACGACGACGTAATCCGCGACGTCCCTCAATCAGTGAGGTTTCAGCGAAATCTTCGGCATACAGCAGTTCAGCGGGATTGGTGCGCTGCAATTCTGCAGCCATCGTCTCGCGGTCGGCAGGTTCGCTGACGCGAAAACGCCCGGAGCTGATATCCAGCGTGGCGTAGCCGTAACCTTTACTGTCCTGCCAGATAGCGGCCAGCAGGTTGTCCTGGCGTTCCTGCAACAGCGCTTCATCACTAATGGTACCTGGCGTGACGATACGCACCACTTTGCGCTCAACCGGACCTTTGCTGGTCGCCGGATCGCCAATCTGCTCACAAATAGCAACGGACTCACCCTGGTTGACCAGCTTAGCGAGGTAGTTTTCTACCGCATGGTGAGGAATGCCCGCCATCGGGATAGGCTCGCCCGCAGACGCGCCGCGTTTGGTCAGGGAGATATCAAGCAACTGAGACGCACGTTTCGCATCGTCATAAAACAGTTCGTAAAAGTCGCCCATGCGGTAAAACAACAGTATCTCCGGATGCTGGGCTTTCAGCTTGAGATACTGCTGCATCATTGGGGTGTGGTTCGTGAAGTCCGTATCAAGTGACTCTTTCATATCGCTTTTGCTCTTTTTTTAATCTTTTTGGGGACCTGGGCAGTCTCACGTGAGCCCCTGGAAACTCACATAAACCCACAAATTTGTCATTCGAAAGCCGCCTGATGGGCAGTAACGACGAGCGTTGGCTCGACCTGAATGGTCTATCTTATCACCGACAACGACTGAGATTCATCCGTAGGTTTTGCCGCCAGAACGCTTATTGATTATTCATTTTCCGGCAAAGCATAATTCTGGCAGTACAGATAGGGGATCCCCTCTTTGGTAATCAGGTATGTCGCGCTGTTCAGCGCAAAAAAATCGACGTTGGATACGCTGGTGTTGGTTAGGAAAAAGTCGGGGAGGAGTTCCTGAATAAGGCTGGCGGGAGCCGTTTCGCGATTGGAAATTTGGATTTTCTGTGAAATCCAAACCGGGCTTGAGCCGTAGCTGGATTGTGTAAAAAGTACCATGCGTTGCACGGTTTGCTCATTATTTTCGGCATCTTTGATAATACCATCAATATTCACAATACCTTTACTGCCCCCGGTTTTAATATCAATAATCCCTCGGAACGAGCTTGTATTGCGTACAATTTCGATGGCAGAGCGGCAAGTGAGATCATGTAACTCGCCATTGTTCTTACTGTACCGATAGACGACAGTAAGAATAAGCGCAGCAAAACAAAGCAGCAGGATAATACCTGTCTGGATGCGGGACGTTCGGGGATATAAGTTCATTAGCTATCATACCGTGGATAATATACCGACTGACAGGCATTTTCTTGCCTGGCTTTTATCGGTGAGCGACACACCAGCACGGACAGTTTCTTAGACTCAGGATAGGTCGTGATATAGATAAATTTATGGCTCTGACACAGTCCTGGGTTTTTGTCGATAAACGCGGTATGCCGGGAGAAATTACTGGCATCGTTATTGAAATAATACTGACAGTCAGTGGGTGCTTTATCCGCAGTGATATAGCCGGAGAAATAATCATCGCTGGCTTGCCACGGATATAATATAAGCACACAAATTATCAGGGTAAGTGCCAACATTACTGTTTCTGCAGCCGTTATCAAAGGTTGACGCGGTGTGTCAGCCAAAAATTCCTCAATGGTGGCATCTGGCGCTAAGGATTCTTCCGCAGAAGCAGAGTTCTCCTCCGGTGTTTCAATGACCTGAATATCAAACTCTTCTTGAATGATCAGCCCTTTGCGGGGGATCGTTGTGATCAGCGGTTGTTCAAGCTCCAGCTGCTGCAAGCTTTTACGCAACGAGAGAATGCTTTGATAAAAGGCGTTGAAACTCACCTGGCGGTGATTTTTACCCCAACCGAATTCCAGTAATTCGTTTTGAGAAACCACTTGCCCGCGATGTTGAATAAGTAATAAAAGACATAACGACGCTGAGTGTTTGAGTTTTATCCGCTGATTGGGGTGATCTACCCGCGCCAGACATTGTGTGGCTGGCGTAAATATTATTCTATTTTCAATCAGATAACTGACATTGCCAGTCTCAGACATATTGTCTCTACTCTTGATGATGCGTCTGGTGGTTGTTTAGTCATGATACCACTGAGCCTATAAAGACCACCAGCATGGACCTGATTCCACAGCGAGAACCGCGAAGTGTTGCAATTTGGTATCATGATATAACAAGAATGATAACTTTTTAATGAAAATAAAACCCATTAAAATCAATTAATTGTATCTTTTTGGCTACTCTGCAAAGAACAGAAAGATGAAAAAATGTCGACAAAGATGATTGCCATTAATTCTTTATGGACAGCGCCATATACTGCCTGGCACCACCACGCGAAAACAGCATGAACCTTAACACGTCAATGGCACCAGGGAATGCCGGTGGTAGATGTAGATGGGAATAAATGTCAGCTTGTTTGCGAGCTGACATTTATTTTTAGTGCTGAGTAAATTTAACCATCTTTTTGACTAAGCCATAATTTGCGGTAGAGAGTCCCATGTTCCAGAAAGAAATTGAAAATGCTGTAGTGCTCGTTGGCGATGAAATGAAGAAGTCGGATAATGCCTGGCTATCGTTACGTAAAAAACGTCAGCGTATTGATTTGAAGACCGATGGACATATTCTATTTCTGGAGAAAGGGACTGTCTCTGTTTATCGTGTGGAAAACGATTTAGTGACCGTGAGTATTTCTGCACCTGCTATTCTCGGCCTGCCACAAATGCGTACGGAAGTGGCTGGTCACTATTTACGTTGTGATACCGATTGTGAAATGTGGGCGATGAGCGTCCAAAATGCCGATCTCCTGTTTACTGCTAAAAACTTGTGGAAGCAGGCGTTTGATATCTTAACGCATCACCTTCAACGTTATTTCCAGCGTGAGGCGTTGCAGTCGCACCGCACTATACGTGAGCAGATTATTGAACACGTGAAATATATCTGGGCGATGGAGCCTGGGGTACGTGAGAAAACATCCGTGTATACTTTTATTCTGACCCGTAACCATATTTCACGCAGCGCCATCCATAAGGTGTTACAGGAACTGGTTAACGACGGGAAAATCATCCTGAATCGTGGAAAGCTCTCCTTTTGCACGCCGTTATAAACTCATGCGCTCCCTGGCAATAATGAAAGGGAGCGCAACCGATCAACGTTCTCTGAGTGCTTCCGCGCGTGCGCGAATAATCGGTTTTAACAGGTAGCTCAGAATCGTTTTCTTGCCGGTGAGAATATCGACGCTCGCCACCATGCCGGGAATGATCAGCATCGGATGCTCTTTTGTTCCCAGGTAATTTTTGTCCGTTTGCAAACGCACAATATAAAAGCTGCGGCCCTGCTTATCGGTAACGGTGTCCGGGCTTATCTGCACTACTTCGCCTTGCAGACCGCCATAGATGGTGTAATCGTAAGCGGTAAATTTCACCATCGCATGTTGACCCGGATGGAGGAAGGCGATATCGCGCGGCTGGATTTTGGCTTCGATTAACAGTTTGTCATCCAGCGGAACGATTTCCACTAGATCGCTGCCCGGTTGAATGACGCCGCCGATAGTATTCACCATCACCTGCTGGACGATACCCCGCACCGGTGAGGTGACCATGGTACGGTTCACCCGATCCTCCAGTGCTTTAACGCTTGCCTGGGTTTTACTCAGATTGGTGCGAGCTTCATTGAGTTGGGCCAGCGCATCGCTCTGGAAACGGCCACGGCTTTCACCGATTTTATTCTCAATCTCTTTAATTTCTGACGTGGCCTTGGGCAGCGACAGGCTAATAGAATTGAGCTGCCCGGCGGTTTCCACTTCGGTACGACGCAGGCGCAGCAGTTCGACTTTTGAAATGGCACCTGAAGCGAGCAGCGGCTCGGACATTTTGATTTCCTGACGGATTAACCCGAGGCTGTGCTTAAACTGATCCTCCTTTGACTCAAAGTCGCGCAGCTCCTGTTTTTTCTGCACCAGTTGTTCTTCAAGCCCGGAAATTTCGTTGTGAAATTGTTCCCGGCGGCTGTTGTACAGCTCGGTTTCTCCCCGGGCGACATCCGGCGCCTGGCTGGCTATCTCGGGTGAAATCACAAAGTCCCGGTTTTCAACTTCCGCCGTCAGGCGTTCTACCTTGGCGCGCAGACCGAGTTTGTCGGCTTCAGTTTCGCCAACGTTGGAGGCGAAGCGCGTGTCATCGAGGTGCAGTAATGGGGTTCCGGCGTTAACGATTTGCCCTTCATGCACATATAGCTCGGTAACAATCCCCCCTTCCAGGTTCTGGATTTTTTGCAGTTTTGATGAAGGGATCGCTTTGCCTTCACCGCGTGTCACTTCATCAATTTTTGCAAAACCAGCCCAGATGAAGGACAGCAGCACCAGCGCGAGGATCACCCACAGCGTCAGTCGTATCACTCTTGGGGCGTCATCAATTATGGCCTGGCTAACCTCATTAATACTGTCAGTTTGATTTTCATCACGACCGCGAAAATAGTGCTGCATATAGCTGCGGGCACGAGTCAGGAGATCAGCGAGACGCATTAATTTGCCCCTTTTTCAACGCATCCATCACTACCCCTTTCGGACCGTCTGCGATGATGCGACCTTTATCAACAATAATCAGACGGTCAACCAGCGACAGCATGGAAGCGCGGTGTGTGACCAGTAATAACGTTTTTCCCGCGATACAGGGGGCCAGCGCGTGTTTGATCTTCTCTTCGCTGGTGTTGTCCATCGAACTGGTGGGTTCATCCAGTAGCAGGAGAGGGGGATCAAGCAACAGTGCGCGCGCGAGCGCCACCGCCTGCCGTTGCCCACCGGAAAGCTGGGAGCCGCGTTCGCCGACCTGCAGGTTATAGCCGTCGGGATGCAGGCGTGCGAATTCGTTGACGCCCGCCAGTTCTGCCGCTCGCAGCATGGTTTCGTCATCGACATAACGAGCCCCGCACAGCAGGTTATCGCGCAGTGTGCCATTGAATAGCTGGATGTCCTGCGGCACGTAGCCGATGCTGTGGCGCAAATCGTTCACATCCAGCTGACGAGAGTCGATACCGTCGATCAGCAGGTTCCCGGCGCTCGGCTGGTATAAATTGACGATAAGTTTACTCAGCGAACTTTTACCGGAACCGCTGCGCCCGATAATGCCGATGCGTTCACCGGGTTGAACTGTCAGATTAATTTTGTGCAGCGACAGGTTTTGTTGCTCCGGATAGCTGAAATCCACATCGCGAAATTCAATGCTGCCCTGTAACTGTTCACGCTTGAGTGGATTTTCATCCGCACGGCGCTCCTGCGTCAGCGACATCATTTTCTCAGTGTTTTTGATGGTCAGCTTCGCCTGCTGATAGCGGGCGATAAGGCCGGTGAGCTGACCCAGCGGCATCAAGGCCCGACCGTTAAGCATGTAGCAGGCGATCAAGCCACCCATACTCAGTTTGCCGTCGATAATCATGTACACCCCGACGATGATCATCACCACGCCTGAAATTTGCTGGAACCAGCCGGTGAGATTGCTCGCCAGGCTGGACAAGGTTTTTACCCGCAGTTCGAGACGGCTCAGGCTACCCAGCGTTTGTTCCCACTGGAACTGGCGTTCGCTCTGGGCATTATTCACTTTGATGGCATCCAGACTGCTCAGGGTTTCAATCAGTAGCGCCTGGCGTTCGCTGGCGAGGCTCATGGTTTTTGCCACCGCGGCGTTGACCGGCTTTTGTAGTGCCCAACTGCACAGCAGGGCAATCGGTAGCGTCAGCACGGGGATCCAGGCCAGCGCGCCGCCGATAATGCCGATGACGATCAACAGCAGCAGGGTGAAGGGCAGATCGATAATTGTCGTCAGAGTGAGTGATGAGAGGAAATCACGCAGCGACTGAAACTCGTGAATGTTTTGCGCAAAGCTGCCCACGCGTGCCGGACGCTCTTTCATCTCCATGCCGATAATGCGCTCAAACAGGGTCGAAGAGATGATGAGATCGCTTTTCTTACCTGCAATATCAAGGCAGATACCGCGCAGCATTTTTAAAATCAGATCAAATATAAAGGCCAGGCAGATGCCGACTGCCAGCACCCATAATGTGACCGTTGCCTGGTTTGGCACGACGCGGTCATACACATTCATGGTAAAGAGCGGTGTGCCGAGCGCAATCAGGTTGATCAGCAGGCTGGCCAACACCGCATCCATATACAGAAAACGCGACAGCTTCAGCGTGTCTTTAAACCAGGATTTGGTACGCGGTAGAAAGGCCTCGGCCTGCAAATCGAATTCGTGGCGCGGATGCGCAAAAATAACTTTGCCCGCATAGTTTTGCTCAAGCGTGGCGGCATCAACGCAAATTTCTCCACCTTCGCTTTCGCTGGGCATAAAGCGGGCGCTGCCGTCATCGTTCCAGGCCAGCAACACCCCGGTTCCCCCAGAGTTCAATAACAAGACCGCTGGCAGAGACATCGCTGGAATTTTATCGAGCGTGCGCGTGACGACTCGCGCCTTTAAACCGGCCCTTGCCGCAGCGCGTGGAAATATATTCAGCGTGAGCCGATCGTTTTCTAATGGCAGGCCACTGCTTAATGTTGAACGACTCGCCGGTTTTCCGTGCAGAGAACACAGAATCAGTAAGCTATCTAATAACGGATCGTCATTATGGCTACGTGGGTCGTGATGTTGAGAATTAGGACGAGCGTAATTCTCAGGGACGTCATTTAATAATTCGGCTTGTGCACTCATTTTCGCAACCATTCTGACCGAGCACGGTTAAATAATAGCAAGCTAATTATAAGCGTGCAGGTCAGGGATTTATTGGGGATTAATAATTATTAATGAAGTTCCGGTAAGCTATTTTCTTCTGCTGAATCTACCGGTTGCCCCGATGGCGGAGGTGTAATTTTTAGAATATTTGAATCGCCACGGGTTTAACAGACACCTCAGAGTCATTTAAGATGACTTAAAAGAGAGGTGCCCATGAGCGGTAAACGTTATCCCGAAGAATTCAAAACTGAAGCGGTCAAACAGGTTGTTGATCGTGGTTATTCTGTTTCCAGCGTTGCAACACGCCTTGATATCACCACCCACAGCCTTTACGCCTGGATAAAGAAGTACGGTCCGGATCCTTCCACTAATAAAGAACAGTCAGATGCTCAGGCTGAGATCCGCCGTCTCCAGAAAGAGCTGAAGCGGGTTACCGATGAACGGGACATATTAAAAAAAGCCGCGGCGTACTTCGCAAAGCTGTCCGACTGAGGTACGCCTTTATCCGTGACAACACCTGTTGCTGGCCTGTTCGCCTGCTCTGTCGGGTGCTGGATGTTCATCCCAGTGGTTTTTACGCCTGGCTTCAGCAGCCGCATTCACAACGCC
>NZ_JAOWHW010000114.1:0-17545 GCF_030332425.1 Citrobacter sp. Cpo142 | reverse complement strand
CTTCTCCCAAACCAAGGTTTTTGGAAAAGCAGTTACACATAGCGAAATCTGTAAAAATCCTCCCACCGCGACATAGAGGAGGAGAATTGATGGCCGTCATTGGTTATATCCGCGTATCAACAATCGACCAGAACAGCGATTTACAACGTAATGCACTCATAAGCGCAAACTGTGACCGCATTTTTGAAGACCGTATGAGCGGAAAAGTTGCCAGTCGGCCCGGTCTGAAACGCGCTTTAAAGTGCGTTAATAGCGGAGACACCCTGGTCGTGTGGAAACTGGACAGGCTGGGACGCAGCGTTAAGAACCTGATCGCACTGATATCAGAGTTACATGAACGCGGTGCCCACTTCCGCTCTTTAACAGACAGCATTGATACCAGTACAGCCATGGGGCGCTTCTTTTTCCATGTGATGTCGGCGCTGGCGGAGATGGAACGCGAGCTGATCGTCGAACGAACGCTGGCCGGGCTGGCAGCAGCCAGGGCACAGGGACGCGTAGGTGGAAGGCCCAACGCATTAAAAGCGCATGAGCGAGAGCAGATTGGGCGGCTATTGGCGAAGGGGCACACCCGACAGCAGTTGTCCATTATTTACGGGGTAGGGTTATCGACGCTTTACCGATACTTTCCTGTGGATGATCAGAGGAAGGATAACGCAGTAGGAATGTAATTCTTTTGCAAATATTGAAACGCCGCAGCGATGCCATTTATCTCACGGAAATGGGCGCATTTATCGCGCGGCGCATCATTATGCTGGACTGCCTGGGGTTTCATCAACGTCATCGTGATTTACTGCAAAAGTCGCTGGATGTCCCGGTTCTGTTGTCCAATGTGTTGATTGCTCGACTGGCTTCGGAATTGCTGGCGTAATTTTGCGTGACAGGTGGAACGTCAGCCCCCTATATTGGTTCCTAACTTAATCACGAGATAGGGCCAGTTGTATGCTTCAAAGTAATGAATACTTTTCCGGCAAAGTAAAATCGATCGGTTTTACCAGCAGCAGTACTGGCCGCGCCAGTGTAGGTGTGATGGCTGAAGGTGAATATACCTTTGGTACTGCGGCGCCTGAAGAGATGACGGTAGTTAGTGGCGCACTGAACGTGCTGCTGCCAGGGGAAACCGAGTGGAAAGTGTATGCCGCAGGAGACGTGTTTAACGTACCGGGCAACAGCGAGTTTCATCTGCAGGTAGCAGAGCCAACATCCTATCTTTGCCGTTACCTGTAAGCGTAAAAATGATGAATGGCGATATTGAGTCGCCATTCGCTAAACACGGCTTAACGTTGCGCTTCGCCGCCTAATCCTTCCACCAGACTTTTAATCAGCGCCGCCAGTTCACCTGTCATCAGGATGAAATCGGCATCAAAACGCTGAGCATAATCTTCGCGGTCGATATCTTCATTCTGATCGCGCAGCTCGTCGCTGAACTTCAGGCGCTTAATGGAGCCGTCGTCACACATAACGAACTGAATGCGCTGCTGCCAGTCGAGGGCCAGCTTGGTGACCAGTTTGCCCGCTTCGATATGCACGGCGATTTCGTCGCAGACCAGATCCTGCTTTTTCGCGCGGATCACACCGCCGTCTTCAAGGATCGCTTTCAGTTCAGCTTCATCCAGCAGTTGGAAGCCCTGCGCCGTGGTGCCGGAGCGAACCCATTCGGTCAGCGTCAGCTCAATAGGGTTTTCCATCGTCAACGGAACGACCGGCAGCGAACCGAGACTCTTACGCAGCAGCGCCAGCGTATCTTCGGCTTTTTTCGCGCTCGCACAATCAACCATGATCAGATCGTTGACGGTATCGATCCACATCATTGTCTGGCTGAAGCGGCTAAAGGCGCGCGGCAGCAATGAGTGCAGAACTTCATCTTTCAGCGAGTCTTTTTCGGTCTTCTTAAGTTTGCGACCTTGCTCAGCTTCCAGTTTGAATATTTTGGCTTCCAGCGCCTGTTTGATAACCGGCGACGGCAGAATTTTTTCTTCTTTGCGGGCGCAGATAATAATTTGGCCATTGGCGGTATGCGTTAATGCATCGCTGTGCGATCCCATCGGCGGAACCCAGCCCATTTTTGCCATATCCTGGCTACCGCAAGGGGTGAACGTCATTGATGCCAGCTGTTTTTCCATCTCTTCGGCTCGCAAAGAAACATCGCGGCTAAGACGGTAAACCATTAAATTTTTGAACCACAGCATGATAATTTCCACGGCCTTGTCGTTAAATCCAGCGGGCATGATAGCGAATTGTCGCTATGCTTGCATTGTTAATCGGGAAGAGGAGCAAACAGTGCGTATAGGTATCGATTTGGGCGGTACGAAAACGGAAGTTATTGCGCTTGGCGATGCGGGCGAGCAGCTTTTTCGCCATCGCCTGCCCACGCCGCGTGATGATTATCGGCAAACGATAGAAACCATCGCCACGCTGGTGGAGATGGCGGAAAACGCCACCGGGCAGACGGGAACCGTGGGAATGGGCATTCCAGGTTCAATCTCGCCCTACACCGGGGTGGTAAAGAATGCCAACTCGACCTGGCTTAACGGACAACCTTTTGACAAAGACCTGAGTTCGCGTCTGAATCGCGAAGTGCGGTTGGCAAATGATGCCAACTGTCTGGCGGTTTCAGAAGCGGTGGATGGTGCGGCGGCGGGGGCGCAAACCGTGTTTGCGGTGATTATCGGCACTGGATGTGGCGCAGGCGTGGCACTGAATGGTCGGGCGCACACCGGCGGCAACGGTACCGCAGGGGAGTGGGGGCATAATCCGCTGCCGTGGATGGACGAAGATGAGCTGCGTTTTCGACAGGAAGTCCCCTGTTATTGTGGCAAGCAAGGCTGCATTGAAACCTTCATTTCCGGGACCGGTTTTGCCACCGACTACCAGCGTCTGAGCGGTAAGAAGCTCAAAGGTAATGAAATTATCAGCCTTGTTAATGCGCAGGATGCTCTTGCGGAGCAAGCGTTGAGCCGCTATGAGCGTCGTCTGGCGAAATCACTGGCTCATGTGGTGAATATTCTCGATCCGGACGTCATTGTGCTGGGTGGCGGAATGAGCAATGTCGACCGACTGTATCAAAACGTTCCGACGTTGATTAAGCAGTTTGTCTTTGGTGGCGAGTGCGAAACGCCTCTACGCAAGGCGCTACACGGGGATTCCAGCGGTGTACGCGGTGCGGCCTGGCTGTGGCCGCAGGAGTAATGTTCGCGTAGCCGGGTAGCGCAGATGCTATCCGGCAGCGTGTGTCATCTGGGGGACTGCGCGCTTCAAGCGACCGTACAGCAACAGTGACGACATCGCAGAAAACGACAGCAGTGCCGCCGGCAGTGTCACGTAGTTGTAGGCAAAGCCCAGCGTCAGCATCATGCCACCGCAATAAGCGCCAATCGCGCTGCCGAGGTTAAAGGCAATTTGCCCGCCAGCCGCACCCAGCAGCTCCCCTCCTTTAGCATTTTGCAGCAGTAAAATTTGCAGCGGCGCCGACAGGGCAAACAGGCCCGCGCAGCAAATAAAGGCGAAGGTCAGCGACGCGACTTTGATCCCGCCAAAGGCAAAGAGCAACAGCAGAGCCAGCACAATCACGAAGTCGGTTATCACCGCAATGCGCAGCGGCGTATAGCGACCAGACAGCCGACCGCTCAGCAGATTTCCCAACACCATTCCTAATCCTACCAGCATCATGATGAAGGTCATCAGCGATTCGGAGAAGCCGGAGATATACATCATGTACGGTTTGACGTAGCTGAACCAGGCGAAAACCCCGGCGTTACCGAACATGGTGGCGGAGAAAATGAGCCACGGGGCGGGGCTTTTTAAAAAGTGAAATTGTTCGCGCAGTTTTCCTTTTGCTTCATCGCTGATGTTGGGTACCCAAAAAGCGACCGAGACCATCACGGCGATATTAAAGACGGCAATCAGCAGGAACGTATAGCGCCAGCTAAATTCCTGACTCAGCCAGGTGCCGAAAGGAATGCCAACCAGATTGGCAACGGTCATCCCCGAAATCATACCCGCGACGGCGGCGGTGACTTTTCCCGGACGGGCGAGCTTCGACAGGATTATTGCGCCAACGCCAAAAAACGCACCATGCGGGAAGCCGGAGACCAGCCTGCCTACCGCCAGCATAAAATAGGAGGAGGAGAGGGTGAAGATGACGTTGCCAATCACACACAGTGTGACCAGAAACAGCAGAATATGCTTGAGTGAAAAACGGCTGGAAATGAGCGCAATAATGGGGGCACCCAGCACCACGCCAAAGGCGTAAAACGAGATCATATGGCCAGCGGCAGGAATAGAAATTCCCACGTCCCGCGCCAGTTCGGTGAGTACACCCATGATGCCAAACTCGGCCATGCCCAGCCCAAATGTTCCCAGCGCTAAAGAGAAAATGACTTTTTTCATACCACCTGCCAACAAGAAAGACGCAGGATATGCGTCATAGCGGCGAACGTTCGCCGCCAATAGCGATAGCTTGCGGATAAGCGAAGTGGAATGCCATTTCATATCCGTCCCTGAGTATGCAATATTGTGCTACATAGAGTGCCGGATGGCGCTAGCGCTTATCCGGCCTGTGACACCACATCCGCTGGTCGATTACTCCACCGCAAACATCTTGTCGAGTTTGCTGTAGCCCAGACCGTTGATTTTTTTCACCTTGATCTGCACCGGAATGCGTTCTTTCATTGCTTCGACGTGGCTGATGACGCCAATGGTTTTACCGGTAGCGTTGAGCGCATCCAGCGCGTCCAGAGCGGTATCCAGCGTTTCACTGTCCAGCGTGCCGAAGCCTTCGTCGAGGAACAGGGAGTCAATTCGTGTTTTGTGGCTGACCAGATCGGATAATGCCAGCGCCAGCGCCAGACTCACCAGGAAGCTCTCGCCGCCGGAAAGCGTACGCGTGTCACGCACCGCATCGGCCTGCCAGGTATCAACCACTTCCAGCTCTAACGCTTCGCTGGCCTTGCGCTGCAACAAATAGCGACCGTGCAGACGGGTTAACTGGTTGTTGGCAAGCCAGACGAGGTTATCCAGCGTCAGCCCCTGGGCAAATTTGCGGAACTTATCTCCCTCTTTCGAGCCGATCAGCGCATTCAGATACCCCCAGTCTTCGACCTGCTGCGTGACTTTTTCAATCTCCTGCATCAGCGCCTGCTGCTGCTGGCGGTTTTCAGCATCTTGCTTAAGCTGCTGGCGAATTTCGCCCTGACGAGTCGTGTTATCGCGTAGCAGCTGGGTGAGCTGCGCCAGCGCGTCGTGTAGATGTTGTGCGGTAAGCGAGAGATCTACCCCGGTTGGTTGCTGCTGTTGATGAGTCGTCAGCGCCTGCTGGGCCTGATTAAGCAGCGTTTGCGCCTGTTGTTGCTGGCTTTCCAGCGATTGCTTCAACTGCTC
The DNA here is from genome assembly GCF_030332425.1 of Citrobacter sp. Cpo142. NCBI lineage: Bacteria > Pseudomonadati > Pseudomonadota > Gammaproteobacteria > Enterobacterales > Enterobacteriaceae > Citrobacter > Citrobacter sp. Cpo142. The sequence continues at coordinate 12,166 of NZ_JAOWHW010000114.1, read as the reverse complement.
AAGACGGTTGAAAGTCTCTTCATCCAGCAGGGCGGCAATAAAGGCGTCATGATTGTCAAAGATGCTGGCCTGCAATGCGGAATCAAACTGCGCCTGAATGTCTGCGGCGCGCTGAACGTCCTGCGCCTCCTGCTGTTGCAAGGTTTGCCACTGTCCCTGTAAAGAGAGGCAATCGTCGTGCACCTGCCGCCAGTTTTCCAGCGACAAATCCTCAATGTCTTCAGAAAGCGCCTCGGTTTCTGGCAGCGTTTCCAGCAGCGGCGCAAGCTGGGCAATCCGGGTCTGTAACTCGGTCAGTTCATTCTGGCGCTGTTGCCACATTTGCGCTTCGTTCGCCCGTTCGCTTAGCCATGAGGCAACGTTATCCTCGGGCGGAAGGGCCAGACCATGACGGGCCAGCTCGACGGTTAGCATCGCCTGGCGCTGGTCAATATGCTGCTGGAGCTGGGTAATCTGCTCGGTATGGGCTGCGATTTGCGCCTGCAGGGTATGACGCAGGCTCAACTGGTGAAGCTGTTGTTCGTGCTCTTCCTGAGCGGCCAGCCACGGGGCAATGTCATCCTGCGGTTGTAGCGTGACGTTGAGGCTGGCGGTGACGGTCAGCCACTCTTGAGTAAGTGCTTGCTCCTCCTGAGAAAGCGTCTGTGCTTCGCGTTCATCCCGCTGAAGTTGCTGCGTGATCGCCTCAAGCTGGCCGCGTAACGTGGAACCTTCATCGGCCAGTGTTTTGACCTCTTTTTCCAGCGCTTCACGCCGCGTCTGATTCACGCTCAGTTCGAGCGTTTGATAGCGTTCAATCGCCGGATGTGCGGTGGAGCCGCATAGCGGGCAAGGCATGCCGGATTGCAATAATACCCGTTGGCTTTCCAGATCTTTGATGCGGGCTTCCTGCTCGCAAATGACTTTTACATCGGTAAGTTGCTGATTTTTATCTTTATAGTGCTGACGTTTTTCGGCAAGCACCGCGTTGCGCTGAGTTAGCTCTTGCTGACGCTGTACAAGCGTGGCGCGTAACTGTGCCAGTTGCTTTTGCTTCGGGGCGATTTGCCCGTGCAGATTGCTCAGCCGCTGGCGTAGCGGACGAAGCTGCACATGTTGTGCCAACGCATCCGTTACCTCCTGCGGCGAAAGGGTCAGCGCGGGAAGCGTTAGTGCATTGAGCTTACGGGTGTCGTTCTCCCGCAACTGCTGCCACTGGCGTAGCTGGGTGCTGGCGTCGGACTGTTGCGCCAGAAGCGCTTTCCATCCTGCCAGTTCGCTACTCCATAAGCGGAAGCGGTCATGTTCGTTCAGCCAGTCGGTTAACGTCTGTTGTTCGGCGAGTATCGCGGTCGATTGCGTGTGCGCCTGCTGACGGATGCGCCCGCGCAGCGCTAAGCTGCTTTGTAAGCGAGTATTCACTTCCTGAATCTTCTGGCGCGTACGCTCGATAGTAGCCGTTTGTTCCTGGATTCGCTCCCAGTGAGGGCGCAATGCTCTGGCTGGCTGCGCCAGGCTCAGCGCTGCCAGCTGCGGCTGCGCGTCTTCTTGCGCCTGAAGTGCTGCCTGTAATGCCTGCTGGTGGCGGTTTATGTCCGTCTGAAGCTCATTTTGCCGAATAAGCCAGTTGAGGTGCTGTTGCTGGGTTTGTTGGCTGGTAAGGTATTGTTTTTCTTCGTCAGTAAGTACCTGCAAACTTTCCGTCAGGGACTGCACCTGCTCTGGTGCTAACAGCGCCACGCCGCTGGCCTGGGCCTGCAGTTTTTCCAGCTCCGTACGCGCCGACTTGTGCTTTTCAAACACCATGGCGGAGATTTGGCCGTAGATCTCAGTACCGGTTAACTCTTCCAGCAGCTCGGCGCGCTCTTTCGGTTTGGCATTAAGAAAGGCGGCAAACTGCCCCTGAGACAGCAGCATCGAACGGGTAAAACGCCCGTAATCCAGCCCGGTAAGCTCGGCGGTCATCTCCAGCTTGTCTTTGACTTTATCGGCGAGGATTTTACCGTCAGCGCAGCGGGCCAGCTCTACGCGCGGGACCTGCAGGTTGCCCTCAGGCTGGTTGCGTGCCCGGTTCTGACTCCAGAATGCGCGGTAGGCTTCGCCGCGCACCTCAAACTCGACCTCGGCAAGACACTCCGCGGTGTCGCGGGTCATCAGGTCATTTTGCGACTGTGACACGGTATTCAGGCGTGGCGTTTCGTGGTACAGGGCGAGGCATATCGCGTCCAGCAGGGTGGTTTTCCCCGCGCCCGTTGGCCCGGTGATGGCGAACAACCCGTTGCTGGCAAAAGGTTCTGCCGTGAAATCGACTTTCCATTCTCCCTTCAGGGAGTTGAGGTTCTTCAGGCGCAGGCTGAGAATTTTCATGCTTCACTCTCCCCGGCAAGCGAGTGTAAGGTTGCGCTAAACAGCTGATTCAACCGCTCGCGCTGAGGCTCCTCGAGCTCTTCCAGCGCCAGGCGGCGGTCAAAAACTTCCGTTACGCTCAGCTCGCTTAATGTTTCGCGTCGTTCACTGGCCATAATACGTTCACGTTGTTCCCGACTGCGGCGCACCAGTAACACCTCTACCGGTAAATCTTCGGTTAAGGCCTGGATCTTACGTTGCATGTCATGCAGATAGTCGTCGGTGGTGATTTCAATATCCAGCCATATCGGCGGCTCTTGTGGTACGTTACGCCACTGTTCAAGCTGGGTGGTAATGGCAGCTAAATCGCCTTTCAGTACTGCAAGCGGCTGGGTGACCGGTACGGTGAGATTTTCAACGGCGCTGAGTTTCCCCGCTTCAAAGCTCACCAGATGTACACATTTGCTTTTGCCGCATTCGTCAAAACTGAGTGCGATCGGCGAACCGCAGTAGCGAATATGTTCCGTGCCGCCGATAATCTGCGCCCGGTGAATATGACCCAGCGCGATGTAGTCCGCCGGTGGAAAGTTTTGCGCCGGAAAGGCGTCCAGCGTACCGATATAAATGTCACGTACGGCGTCACTTTTACTGGCGCCAACGGTGGTCAAATGCCCGGTCGCAATGATGGGCAGGTTTCGATCGCCACGCAGCGTGCAGGCGTCCTGATACTGCTGCTGGTAATAGTCGGTGATCGCCCCCAGCAAATGCTGCTGTTTTTCTTGTCCGGTTAGCCCGGCTTGGCTGGTAATGATGTCACGTGGTCGTAAGAAAGGAACCGGGCACAGGATCGCCCCCGGCGTGCCATCACGTTGCGGCAGTACCTGCGGCGCATGGCCGGCGCTGGCAACGACCGTGGTGTTGAGAAACGCCAGAATATCGCGGGATTCATTGAGCGTGGCGACGGAGTCGTGGTTGCCTGCCAGCACCACCAGATGACAGCCGGTTTGCTGTAAATTAACGACAAAACGGTTATACAGCTCACGGGCGTAGCTTGGCGGAGAGCCGGTATCAAAAATATCACCCGCCACAATAATGGCATCCACCTGCTGGGATTGTGCCGTCTCCAGCAGCCAGTCGAGAAAGGCCTGATGTTCAGCGGCGCGGCTCTTGCTGTAGAAATTTTGGCCCAGATGCCAGTCAGACGTGTGAAGGATGCGCATAAGAGTTCCATGACGATAAAACAGTGGCGGGGATTATAACCTTTCAAGGACGGTAATATCTTGTCTCCGGGCTGTCATAATTCGTCGGGCTGCGTTAAACCTGGGCTATCTTTTCATAAATCTGTCATAAAACTGACGCATAATGGCACCGTATTGATGGCAAACGATTTAATTATAAACAGGGCAAATCATGGCGAGACGTATTCTGGTCGTAGAAGATGAAGCTCCAATTCGTGAAATGGTCTGCTTCGTGCTCGAGCAAAACGGTTTTCAACCCGTAGAAGCCGAAGACTATGACAGTGCTGTGAACCAACTCAATGAACCCTGGCCGGATCTCGTCCTGCTTGACTGGATGCTTCCCGGCGGCTCGGGTCTACAGTTTATTAAGCATCTCAAGCGCGAAGCCATGACACGGGACATACCCGTGATGATGCTGACGGCGAGGGGAGAAGAGGAAGATCGCGTCCGGGGTCTGGAAACCGGTGCGGATGACTATATTACCAAGCCGTTTTCTCCCAAGGAGCTGGTGGCGCGTATTAAAGCTGTGCTGCGTCGAATTTCCCCCATGGCGGTGGAAGAGGTTATTGAGATGCAGGGGCTGAGTCTTGATCCCACTTCGCATCGCGTGATGACCGGCGAGGATCCGCTGGATATGGGGCCGACCGAATTCAAACTGTTGCACTTCTTTATGACTCACCCTGAGCGTGTCTACAGCCGTGAACAACTCCTCAATCATGTCTGGGGAACCAATGTCTACGTGGAAGACCGGACAGTGGATGTGCATATCCGCCGCTTACGTAAAGCGCTGGAGCACAGCGGACACGATCGTATGGTGCAGACGGTTCGCGGGACGGGATATCGTTTTTCGACCCGCTTCTGACTGACAAGAATCATGGCCTGATGGATTAGGCCGTAAATGGAGTAAGACGTTTGCTAGAACGATTGTCATGGAAAAGGTTGGTACTGGAGCTGATCCTGTGCTGCATACCGGCATTTATCCTTAGCGCTTTTTTCGGTTACCTGCCCTGGTTTTTACTGGCGTCGGTAACGGGCCTGCTTATCTGGCATTTCTGGAATCTATTACGTTTGTCCTGGTGGCTATGGGTCGACAGAAGCATGACGCCGCCGCCGGGGCGAGGCAGTTGGGAGCCGCTGTTATATGGGCTGCATCAAATGCAGCTTCGCAACAAAAAGCGCCGTCGAGAACTGGGTAACCTGATTAAACGTTTTCGCAGCGGGGCGGAATCGCTACCCGACGCGGTGGTGTTGACCACCGAAGAAGGCGGTATCTTCTGGTGTAACGGACTGGCTCAGCAGGTTCTGGGACTGCGCTGGCCGGACGATAGCGGGCAAAATATTCTTAACCTGCTTCGCTATCCGGAATTCACACAATATCTGAAAACGCGCGACTTTAGCCGGCCTATCAATCTGGTGCTCAATACCGGACGGCATCTGGAAATTCGCGTGATGCCCTACACCGATAAGCAACTGCTAATGGTGGCGCGCGACGTTACCCAGATGCACCAACTTGAAGGTTCACGACGTAACTTTTTTGCCAACGCCAGCCATGAGCTGCGTACGCCGCTGACGGTGTTACAGGGTTATCTGGAAATGATGCAGGAGCATCCGCTGGAAGGGACAACGCGCGAAAAAGCGCTGCATACCATGCGTGAACAAACGTACCGTATGGAAGGTCTGGTGAAACAGCTGCTGACGCTGTCAAAAATTGAAGCTGCGCCGACGTTGCAGCTGAATGAGAAAGTCGATGTGCCCATGATGCTGCGCGTGATCGAGCACGAAGCGCAAACCCTGAGCCAGCATAAACATACGTTTACCTTTGATGTCGATAACAGCCTGAACGTGCGAGGCAACGAGGAGCAGTTGCGTAGCGCTATCTCGAATCTCGTGTACAACGCGGTTAACCACACACCAGCGGGAACGCACATTACCGTACGCTGGCAGCATGTGGCGTCGGGGGCGGAGTTTTGCGTGGAAGACAACGGTCCGGGCATTGCCCCCGAGCATATACCACGTTTGACCGAGCGTTTTTATCGTGTGGATAAGGCGAGATCGAGACAAACGGGCGGTAGCGGGCTGGGTCTGGCTATCGTGAAACATGCGCTGCATCATCACGACAGCCGTTTGAACATCGAAAGCGAACCAGGCAAAGTGACGCGATTTAGTTTCATGATCCCGGAACGTTTCATTGCCAAAAGTAACGGCTAAGACGTATTCGTAAGATAATCTTTCCAAAAGCCAGCGCAAGCTGGTTTTTTTATGTGGTCAATAGATGCCTCCTGAATTTTACGATGTTTGATTGTTTTTTGTTCGAATTATTACCCATACCTTTTTCCATGAAATGGTTTTTTGTGCTAACCCTATTTTTCATATCGCTATATTGTTCTGGTTTTTGGATCCCACCTTGCTTTAAAACGTTATAAGCGTTTAAATTGCGCTCCAGGTGCTGTCATACCGACTGCATTTACGCGGTAAATCGAAAAACTATTCTTCGCCGCGCCAGGTCGGGAGTGTTTCCCGCTGGAATTGAGCAAAAATGCCGCTGTATTGTCCCCCAGGGAAAGGCAAAAATTTACTATTTTCAACACCACATCCACAGGCAGTAAGACTTTATGACCCATCAGTTAAAATCGCGCGATATTATCGCTTTGGGATTTATGACATTTGCACTGTTCGTTGGTGCAGGTAACATCATCTTCCCCCCAATGGTTGGTTTGCAGGCAGGTGAACACGTCTGGACTGCGGCTTTTGGCTTTTTGATTACCGCCGTTGGCCTGCCGGTACTTACCGTTGTCGCGCTGGCGAAAGTCGGCGGTGGTGTGGACCGACTGAGCACGCCTATCGGTAAAGTTGCCGGTCTGCTGCTGGCGACCGTTTGCTATCTGGCCGTTGGGCCGTTATTTGCTACCCCGCGTACCGCGACGGTCTCTTTCGAAGTCGGGATTGCACCGCTGACTGGTGACTCTGCGCTGCCGCTGTTTATCTATAGCGTTATCTATTTCGCAATTGTCATTCTGGTTTCGCTTTATCCAGGCAAACTGCTGGATACGGTGGGTAATTTCCTGGCACCGCTGAAAATCCTGGCGCTGGTGGTCCTGTCTGTCGCTGCAATCGTCTGGCCTGCAGGCCCGATCAGTAATGCGATGGAAGCCTATCAAACTGCGGCGTTTTCTAATGGCTTCGTGAACGGGTATCTGACCATGGATACGCTGGGCGCGATGGTGTTTGGTATTGTTATCGTTAACGCCGCTCGCTCGCGTGGTGTTACTGAAGCGCGTCTGCTGACCCGTTACACCGTTTGGGCGGGTTTAATGGCGGGTGTGGGCTTAACGCTGCTGTATCTCGCGCTGTTCCGTCTGGGTTCAGATAGCGCGATTCTGGTCGATCAGTCTGCTAACGGCGCGGCGATTCTGCATGCGTATGTTCAGCACACCTTTGGCGGTGCAGGTAGCTTCCTGCTGGCGGCGCTGATTTTCATCGCCTGTCTGGTCACCGCGGTTGGCCTGACCTGCGCCTGCGCAGAGTTCTTTGCCCAGTACGTTCCACTGTCTTATCGTACGCTGGTATTTATCCTCGGCGGCTTCTCGATGGTGGTTTCTAACCTGGGTCTGAGCCATCTGATTCAGATCTCTATTCCGGTGCTGACGGCTATCTATCCGCCATGTATCGCACTGGTTGTATTAAGCTTTACCCGCTCATGGTGGCATAATTCTTCCCGCGTCATTGCACCTGCGATGTTTATCAGCCTGATTTTTGGTATCCTTGATGGCATTAAAGCTTCTGCAATTGGCGACGTGTTACCGGCCTGGACCCAGCGTTTACCGTTGGCGGAGCAGGGGCTGGCGTGGTTGATGCCAACAGTCGTGATGGTGGTCCTGGCAGTTATCTGGGATCGCGCCGCGGGTCGACAAGTGACCTCCAGCGCACACTAATATCACTGACAATAAGTTTTAACCACGGGGCTATTAACATGGCCCCGTGGTTTTTTTATTGTGTTAACAGGTTAGGAATCGATGGAAAGTAATAACAAGCTAAAGCGTGGGCTGAGCACCCGGCACATCCGCTTTATGGCATTAGGTTCAGCAATTGGTACCGGGCTGTTTTACGGCTCGGCCGACGCCATCAAAATGGCGGGGCCAAGCGTGTTGCTGGCCTATATTATCGGCGGTGTCGCAGCGTACATTATTATGCGTGCGCTGGGCGAAATGTCTGTTCATAACCCGGCAGCCAGCTCCTTCTCGCGCTATGCGCAGGAAAACCTCGGACCGCTGGCAGGCTACATTACCGGCTGGACCTACTGTTTTGAAATCCTGATTGTCGCCATTGCCGACGTGACAGCCTTCGGCATATACATGGGCGTCTGGTTCCCGGCGGTACCGCACTGGATTTGGGTACTCAGCGTGGTGCTGATTATCTGCGCCATCAACCTGATGAGCGTGAAGGTGTTTGGTGAGCTGGAGTTCTGGTTCTCGTTCTTCAAAGTCGCCACCATTATCATCATGATTGTTGCCGGTTTCGGTACCATCATTTGGGGGATTGGCAACGGCGGACAACCAACCGGTATCCATAACTTATGGAGCAACGGTGGCTTCTTCAGCAACGGCTGGCTCGGCATGGTGATGTCGCTGCAAATGGTGATGTTTGCCTATGGCGGGATTGAGATTATCGGGATTACCGCAGGCGAAGCCAAAGATCCGGAAAAATCTATTCCGCGCGCCATCAATTCCGTACCAATGCGTATCCTGGTGTTTTATGTGGGGACGCTGTTCGTCATTATGTCTATCTACCCGTGGAACCAGGTGGGTACCGACGGTAGCCCGTTCGTTATGACGTTCCAGCATATGGGTATTACCTTTGCTGCCGGGATCCTCAACTTTGTGGTTCTGACTGCGTCGCTGTCGGCTATTAACTCTGACGTCTTCGGTGTGGGGCGTATGCTGCACGGCATGGCGGAGCAGGGCAGTGCCCCGAAAATGTTCGCCAAGACGTCGCGTCGTGGCGTGCCGTGGGTGACGGTAATGGTGATGACTATCGCGCTGCTGTTTGCGGTGTATCTTAACTACATCATGCCGGAAAACGTCTTCCTGGTGATCGCCTCTTTGGCGACTTTCGCCACGGTATGGGTGTGGATTATGATCCTGTTGTCGCAGATTGCTTTCCGTCGTCGTCTGCCGCCGGAAGAGGTCAAAGCGCTGAAATTTAAAGTACCGGGTGGGGTAACGACGACTGTTGTTGGCCTGATTTTCCTGGTCTTTATCATCGCGCTCATCGGCTATCATCCGGATACCCGCATTTCGCTGTACGTCGGCTTTGCGTGGATTGTTCTGCTGCTGGTCGGCTGGGGATTCAAGCGCCGTCGCGAGCGCCAACTGGCTGAAGCACAGTAATTTTTTTGCCGGGTAGCTTTGCGTTACCCGGCAATTTTCTCCTCCCCCGAACTCCTCCCCCAATAAACGTTAAGATGATGAGTGATCCTGCACTTCGCTATGGCAAGGTGACGTCATTATCATCAAAGGGGATACGTGATGTTGAACGCCTGGCACCTTCCGGTTGCCCCATTTGTTAAGCAAAACAAAGATCAACTGACGATTACATTATGGTTGGCGGGGGAAAATCCACCCCAGCGGGTGACGCTACGCGCAGAAAATGATAACGAAGAGATTTCGCTGGCTATGCACAAGCAGCGCAGCCAGCCGCAGCCGGGCGTGACCGCGTGGCGAGCGGCGATCAATCTCTCCAGCGGGCAGTCTCGTCGACGCTATAGCTTTAAATTACTTTGGCCCGATCGCCAGCTGTGGTTCACCCCACAGGGATTCAGCCGTTTTCCGCCTGCGCGTCTGGAGCAGTTTGCGGTTGATGTGCCGGATAACGGTCCGCAGTGGGTTGCCGATCAGATTTTCTATCAAATTTTCCCGGACCGTTTTGCCCGCAGCCAGTCGCGTGAAGCGGGCCAGGATAACGTCTATTACCACCACGCCGCCGGACACGACATCTTACGGCGCGAATGGGACGAACCGCTTACGGCTCTGGCCGGTGGCTCCACGTTCTATGGCGGTGATTTGGACGGCATCAGCGAAAAGCTACCGTACCTGAAAACGTTAGGGGTCACGGCGCTGTACCTGAATCCTGTATTTACCGCCCCGAGCGTGCATAAATACGATACCGAAGATTACCGTCATGTTGATCCGCAATTTGGCGGCGACAGGGCGCTACTGCGTCTGCGGCACAACACCCAACAGCAGGGCATGCGTCTGATTCTCGACGGCGTCTTTAACCATAGCGGCGATTCGCACGCCTGGTTTGACCGACATAATCGGGGGACGGACGGGGCGTGCCATAATCCAGAATCCCCCTGGCGCGACTGGTATCATTTCTCAGCCGACGGCGTTGCGCTCGACTGGCTGGGATATTCCAGCCTGCCCAAGCTGGACTTTTCTTCGGAAAGCCTGGTGAATGAAATTTATCGTGGTGAAGACAGTATCGTCCGCCACTGGCTGAAAGCGCCGTGGAGTATGGACGGCTGGCGTCTTGATGTGGTGCACATGCTGGGAGAGGCCGGAGGCGCACGTAACAACCTACAACATGTGGCCGGAATTACGCAGGCGGCAAAAGAAACCCAGCCAGAGGCGTATGTGGTGGGTGAGCATTTTGGCGATGCGCGCCAGTGGTTGCAGGCTGATGCAGAAGATGCCGCCATGAACTATCGCGGCTTTACTTTCCCCCTCTGGGGATTCCTCGCCAATACCGATATCTCATACGACCCGCAATCCATTGATGCCCAGACCTGTATGGCGTGGATGGATAACTACCGCGCGGGGTTGTCGCATCAGCAACAGCTGCGGATGTTTAATCAGCTCGACAGCCACGATACCGCCCGCTTTAAATCTCTGCTCGGTAAAGACGTCGCACGGTTACCGCTAGCGGTGGTATGGCTGTTTACCTGGCCTGGCGTGCCCTGTATTTACTACGGTGACGAAGTGGGGCTGGACGGGAACAACGATCCGTTTTGTCGCAAACCGTTCCCGTGGCAGCCTGAAAAACAGGACGCTACTCTGCTGGCGTTGTATCAGCGGCTGGCAAAATTACGCCACCAGAATCAGGCGCTTCGCCACGGTGGTTGCCAGGTGATTTACGCCGAGGATAACGTGGTGGTGTTTGTTCGCGTGCTAAACCGACAGCGCGTACTGGTGGCGATTAACCGTGGCCACGCTTGTGAAGTGGTCCTGCCAGCCTCGCCATTACTGAGCGTGAGTCAATGGCAGCACAAAGAGGGCAACGGTATGCTTACCGACGATATCCTGACGCTGCCGGCGATTTCCGCCTCGGTATGGATAGGTCATTGATATAAGCGCGCAATCTCCGGGCTTGCCAGCAGCGTTTCCCGCCACCAGCGCTGTGCCAGCCCATCGCGGTTATTGCGCCATGCCATATAAGCCACGTCTTTTTGGCGAAATGAGATAACCGTTTTTTCCACCAGCTCGCCCGCGGTAAGCCACGGGCTGGCAATATGGCGGGGGAGAAATCCGCAGCCCATACCGGCCCGCAGTAGCATCACCTTACTGTGGAAGTCATCGACGCGGATTTGCGCCTGTTCCTCCATCAGATTGGTTTGTAACGGATGGCAGAAGCGGGCGCTGTCGCTGATAACAATCGCGCGATGCAGGCATAACTGTTCGTTGGTCAGGCCGTCTGCTGCTGCGGCCAGCGGATGCTCAGGCGCAACGACAAACACATTGTCCAACGTGCCGAGCATTTTATAGGACCAGGCTGCAGACGTTGGCGGTTCATTAATTGCCCCCAGAATAATATCGGCTCCATTATGGGTCAGTTCCTCCCAGGAGCCCGCCAGCGTATGGTGGGTAAAACTGAGGCGAGTTTGCTTATTCAGCGCATGAAATTCATCGATAATGGGCAACAGCGCAGCGAAAGGGAAGGAGTCGTCCAGCGCAATTGCCAGCTCTTTTTCCCAGCCTGAACTCAGCTGTACCGCCTGTTTTTCGAGATCTTTTGCCGCATTCAGCAGCAAACGCCCTTTTTCCAGCATCATCTGTCCGGTATCGGTAAATTTTGCCCGGTGCCCGGAACGGTCAAGCAGCTCGATATTCAAATCGCTTTCCAGCTTCTGAATCATATAGCTGAGTGCGGCAGGGGTTTTAAACAGCGACTCGGCCGCTGCGGCAAATGAACCCTGTTTGTCGAGAGCGTCGAGAATAAGGGAAGGTGCGAATAAGCAGGTCATTTCTTCCCAAGCTGACTCGCTGATTAAAATTTCGCGGATCTGGGCCGATTTTTTTCCCGCAAACACATCGAATCAGCCTATTTAGGCTATTTTTTCCACCATTTCTGGCGTTATTTCCGGTTTTTACTGAGATCTCTCCCACTGACGTATCATTTGGTCCACCCGAAACAGGTTGGCCAGGGTGAATAACATCGCCAGTTGGTTATCGTTTTTCAGCAGCCCCTTGTATCTGGCTTTCACGAAGCCGAACTGCCGCTTGATGATGCGAAACGGGTGCTCCACCTTGGCACGGATGCTGGCTTTCATGTATTCGATGTTGATGGCCGTTTTGTTCTTGCGCGGATGCTGCTTCAAGGTTTTTACC